>CAXNCP010000061.1:0-5300 GCA_964200935.1 Chlamydiia bacterium
TCGTTCACTCTAGGAGAAATCAGTTGTGACAGTTAGAATCGGTATCAACGGTTTCGGTCGTATAGGAAAAATTGTATTCCGTCAAATTTTCGAGCGTCTAAAACATAAAAACGTTCAATTTTTTATTAATGATTTGGCTACACCACAGCAGATTCGATACGCACTATTATTTGATTCCAATTATGGAACTTTCCACCATCAGGTGACTGCCCATGAAAATGGGATCAAAATTAACGATCAAATGATACCGATCTACAAAGAAACATCTCCTGAAAATATCCCATGGGACCCAGATATCGTTATTGAGTCCACCGGTCGTTTTACAGCTTTGGAAAAAGCGAAAAAACATAAAGCTCGTCATAAAGTGATTGTCACCGGACCCTCAAAAGATATTCCGATGGTAGTCCTTGGGGTAAATGACGCTGTTTTAAGAGAACAGCACCGCGAAATTTCTATCGCCTCTTGCACTACAAACTGTCTTGCTCCTTTGGCGCGGGCTGTCCATGAAAAATTTGGCATAGTCGAGGCATTAATGACTACGGTACATGCATGCACCCAAAGCCAACTTTTGGTGGATGGTTACCGAGAGGATTTGAGAGATGGAAGGAGCGCGTTTCAGAATATTGTCCCCTCCTCTACTGGGGCAGCTAAGGCCGTTGGTCTTGTCTATCCCGCATTGAAGGGTAAAATTACCGGGATTGCATTTAGAGTCCCAATCGCCACAGTTTCTGTGGTCGACTTAACCGTTCGTTTTGAGCGCAAAACTTCGATTGAGGAGATTTTAAATCACCTAGTCGAGCAGGAAAATGGTCCCTTAAAGGGCATTTTAGGCGTTTCGAAAGAGGAGGGTGTATCTTCAGACTTTATCGGTGACACACGGTCATCGATTGTTGATGCTACCTCTTGCGTTCAGCTTAACGAATGTTTTTATAAAATTATTGCATGGTACGACAATGAATGGGGCTATTCCTCGAGAGTGTCCGATGTTGTCGTCGATTGTATTACCAAAATGGAAAAATAATCTGTGAATTTTACAAGAGAACCGATTATCGAATCGATAATCTCTGCACGGGACGGTTATAAACTGTCCATCAAATCTACAAAGGTTTCCGACACACGTGAAATCCTTGTGGACGCTGTTGAAATTGTTTCTTTTGGAAACAGCCATTTCTTCAGATGCCAGGAGAAGCCCAAACCATTCTTTTTTCCTGTGGGAGACTACGAGGTTTCTGAAGTTAAGGAGACCCGCTTTGTACTCAAAAATTCTACTTTAGAAAAGTCTGTTAAAATCCAAAGCTCTAAAGAGCACCTCCACAAAACATCAAAAGAGATTCTTGATGAGGATGACTTGGAGGAAGAGGTCATAGCAGAAGAGGTTGGTGAAGAGCCCTCTGATGAGGCAATTGCATCTACTTCGCAGCGCGATGAGAAAAAGTCGAAACGTAACCGTAGAAAAAGAGATCGCCAGAAGCAACGTTTTACACCTACCGACATGGTACAGGAGGAAGTCTCTACTGAAGGTGACAAAGGAGGGGATACCACGGATGAAGCGACTGTTTCATCTCCTACGAGCGTTGCACCAAAGTTTATCTCCCCACCACCAGCACTCATCATCAGTACACTCTCCCATCGCAAAAGCGAGACAGTTCATCAAGAATCTGTTTTACCCTCCTCTCCCTTAGAGATGATGGAAAAACCTCTTGAGGAGATTCACTTGGATCCGAGGCCTGAGCGTAATGGATTGGCCGGTGAATCATCACAAATGTCTAATGAGGAAAACTCTTCCATAGAATCTTCTAGAGAGATATAATCTTTACCAGATTAATTTCACACACTTTGCGCAGGTGGTGGAATGGTAGACACTAGGGACTTAAAATCCCTTGGCCTTTAGGCCGTGCAGGTTCGACTCCTGTTCTGCGCATAAAAAAGCTCCAGATTTTCTGGAGCTTTTTTTTTATCCACCGGATTTGTAGTCACTTTCAGGTGGTATTACCCCTCTTGAAAAATAATTTTGTTGATCCTCTTCTGATAGTAGAGTTTCATAAATTTTTGATTCACCCAGGTAGGATCTTTTACCCGGGGATTCTTAATTTTTATAAAGCCTTGGGATTTCATGAATGTATGTATATCGTATTTAGAGTTACACGTCCCCTTATACTGATTGTCTTCAGGTTCTGCCGTTACACAAATTACTCGTTTACCTAGGTAATTTCCCATACCCTTTAGGATATCCAAATCTGCTCCCTGGGCATCTATTTTGATGTAGTCAATAAACGGGTAGTCCTCAAATGGAAAAAAATTTAAAAAGCTCTCTAATTGAACAACTGGAGTCTCATAGGATATATGGGAAAATTCAATAGGCTCGTAAATGCTAGAACATCCAGAATCTTGAAGCGTTTCATAAAAAATAGTTGATCGTTGGTTTGTGTTCCCTAAAGCTACATTAAAGGGGAAAAATCTTTTTTTCCAAAAAAATGGTAAGTTAGATTGGTGCCGCATGGGATGGTTACTGGGGATAACATCTAGTCCAAACCAATCAGGAATGGCTGAGATTTTTGTTGAGATTTGATGCCAGTTGCTCTTAGCCGGCTCAAACCCTAGAATGAGCGATGAGTCACAAACTTCTAGCCAAATTTGAGACTGAGGCGCGCTAAAGCTCAATCCTATGTCTAGCATAACGTACTTATAGTTTTTCGGTAGACAAAAGCGATCGTTGCAATCTATCTCTATATATTTTTCCAAAAGATTTTTTAAGTCATGATGATTCCATTCGTCAGCGAAAATTGTAGAGTATAATCCAAGAATTGCGAGAATAAATAACATAATAAAACCATAAGAAATTGTTTATTATGAGTTGATGCCATAAAATTGATTGTTAGAAAAGACCTTATATTAAGTTCCCTTGAAATCAGGATTGTAAATAGATTCTTACAACCATGATCAACTTTTTGAATTTAAAACTCGTATCCAAAAATACGGTTGAGCCTGAATCCTCTAATTCTTTGATTTTTTGTGAAAAATTTGGACGTGGATTATTCCCTTTGTTAAATTCCTAGATATAAATAAATTTAACCCCCTTTTACCTAAAGGCAGGGTTGTTATGACCAATAAATAAACGGATGTAAAATAAACAAAATGAAAAAACAGCCCTAAAAAGAGCTGTTTTAGTGATTGAAACTTAACCTAGAAAGGAGGCGATTTTCTCAAAGAAGCTTTTTTTCCTTGGAAGATTCGCCGGGCTTTCGATCTGCTGAAAGCGACGAAGAAGGTCTTTTTGCTCTTCATTCAGATTGACCGGTACTTCAACTTGGATCCTAACGAGTAAACTCCCTTTCGATTTTGAGTGGACGTTTGTGAATCCTTCGCCCTTAATTTTGAGGATTTTCCCATTTTGGGTCCCCTCTGGAATCGTGAGTTTATAGATTCCATTCAAAAGCGTGGGGATGTCTTTTTTGGAGCCAAGAGCCGCCTCCACAAAGCTGAGAGGGAGGTCGAGGTAAATATCGTCACCTTCCCGTATAAATACGTCGTGTGGCTCAACTTTAATCACTACGTAAAGATCGCCGTTTGGACCACCATTCATTCCGGCATCAGCAAGACCAGGCATTCTTAGGCGCATTCCATTGTCCACACCAGCAGGGATGGATAGCTGCACCTGTTTTTTCACCTTGACTTGGCCATGACCATGGCAGGCACCACAGGGGTTCTTGATGATTTCGCACGATCCGTTACAGGTTGGACATGTGCCTGACATCGTAAAAAATCCGCGTGATTGTTGAATATGGCCTGTCCCTTTACAAGTTGGGCATGTTTGAATATCCGATGCGGTTTTTGCACCAGTACCATCACATGTTTCGCAGTTTTGAGCAACCTGGATCAGCGCCGTTTTTTCAACGCCACGGGCCGCCTCTTCAAAGGAGAGGGTCACAGAAATTTGCTTGCTGGCCCCTTGTTGGGCATACTTGCCCCCCTCGTGACCACCAGTTTCAAATCCGAAAAAACTCTCAAAAATAGAGCCCCCACGCCCTTGGCCAAAAGCGTTCATGAAAGTATGCAGAGCATCTTCCATATTTGAACCGTATTGGCCTCCAAATCCACCTTGGCCGTTGACTGCGTCAGCTCCAAAGCGATCGTAGGTTTCTCTTTTCTTTTCGTCACTGAGAACTTCGTAGGCCGAAGAAATTTCTTGAAACTTCTTCTCGGCCTCTTTGTCCCCCTGATTTTTATCAGGGTGATACTTTACCGCAAGCTTGCGGTAAGCTTTTTTGATTTCATCTTGAGAAGCGCTTTTAGAAACGCCTAGAATCTCGTAGTAATCTTTTGACATTGAAAATCGTATTATGGACGGTGTCTTAATGCCGCTTTTTGTTTGATTTTACGTCTTTCAGATGGTTTGAGATAGTATCTTCGAGCACGCAAAGTTTTCATAATTCCTTCGCGGTCTACTTTTTTCTTCAAATGGCGAAGAGATCTATCTACTGTTTCACCCGGACGCAATTTAACTTGAATCATGTCTGTTTCCTAATGATTTGGCTCGGATTATAAACACTCTGGGTCTCAAAAGTCAACGGTTTTACGGCTCTTTTTTTATCTTTAATGCCCAGAGCCTGTTTTCTAGAGTCAACGAGGTTGTTTTATATACTCGAGCTTGAGTTCTAAAGGGGGACAAAACTCCCCGCTTTCAAATAAATTTTTTATATGAATCGCGAGTTTTTCTGCGTTTGTCTCGTACACCGGCTCCACATCTACGGGCTCTAGCACAATCTTGTCAAACTCCACCTTAGAGCCCCTTTTTTTGTAAAAAGTGGTGTATGCGCTTTTGGAGCGGGCGTCGAGCAAAAGTTTTCCTTGACTCTCTTCTAAAGGGACCAGCCCAAGAAAAGGGGGGTAGGGGATTAGGGGGATTTTATTCGCCAGGGCATGGGCAAGCGCTGCTGCAGCGGTGATTCTAAGGGGGGTAAAAGCACCAGGACCTTTCGGGAGGGCAATCGCTAATAGCGGCTGTGGCGCTGAAGCTATGAGCTCCTGTATTAGAGAGCTTAAGGATCGATACTCGGGGGATTGGACCGTTTCAATCACAACACCATCCGTTGTCATGGTAAAAACGGATCCGGTTTGGTAGCTTAAATCGATTACAAGGATGCACATAAAGAGATTAAATTAGCAAAATTCTGTAATTTTTGGTACAAAAAAGGGTGTGGGTCTTCTATAGTTCTCAAAAAATTGAGTGTAAGGGGATTGGAATAAAATGTTTGCTAGTCTACACGAAAACTGCCTTGGTGTGGTACCATCAATCAATT
>CAXNCP010000062.1:0-5267 GCA_964200935.1 Chlamydiia bacterium
CAAGGACACCCCTCCTCCAAAACATGTTTTTTATAATCAGCCACGTGCTGACGGCACGTTAAGCACTAGAATCAATGATCCGACTTTTTTGCGCATCAATGTCGATGCTACAATTGGATCACCTGGTTGCAATACAGAAACACTCAATAGCCTTATTCTCCAAATCGATCAAATGATCCCTCCGGGCCAGCTGAAGGGGATTTTGATCTATTTGAATACGCCTGGTGGCAGCGCGATTGACTCCTACAACATGTATATGTCAATCAAGGAGCTGAAAGAAAAGCTTAAGATCCCTGTTTACGGGTTTGTGGATGGAATGTGTGCTTCGGGCGGTGTATTTATCTCTAGCGCCTGTGATAAAATGTTCTCCACGCCACCCTCCATTTTAGGATCTGTTGGTGTAAGAATGGGCCCCTTTTTCAATGTCACCACCCTTTTGAAAAATTATGGCGTTGATTCACTGAACATTTCGACAAAAAATAAAATCCACCTTGACCCTTTCACCCCATGGACACCGGATGAACAAGACTTTTTCAAGCCAGTGCTTGATGGTCTTTATGCCCAATTTGTGGATTCAGTTGTCGATGGAAGAACCCCCAATGGTATGACAAAAGAGCAATACCGGGCAAAGCTTCTAGACATTGGTGCAAACATCTATATATCTCAAGATGCCGTTCAGTACGGTTTCACCAACGAACCGAATGCAACTTTGTCAACCGCTCTAAAAGCTTTGACAGAAGCTGCCGGCATACAGGATATGAACTATAGATTTGTCATGGCCTCTTATGTTCCTCCATTCAATTTGGGTGGCGTGCAGTCTCTATTAACTAAGGGGAAAATAGTACACGAACACCACCTGGCAGGTGACAATGTACAAGAAATCCAAAATGATCGTTTCCTCGCAATTTATCCATAAAATCTAAAATACCTTGAGAGGGGGCTTACCCCTCCTCAACCAATCCAATACTCACCATGAAATTCTACATCATTGACGCCTCCTCTTTTCTTTTTCGTGCCTATTTCGCTATTAGAAATATGCGTGCACCGGACGGCTTTGCAACAAATGCTTTATATGGTTTTGTCCGTGCTCTTTTGAAAATCCAAGATGATTTTCACCCTGAGCATATCGCCGTAGTTTACGATGCCCCATCGAATAAAGCATCCAGACAAGCCATCTATCCCGATTATAAAGGGAAACGGCATAAGGCTCCGGACGATTTACCCGGGCAGATTGAGGCCTCCAAAGAGTTTTGTGACGCCTTAGGTATCCAGTGGGTTGCTATCGAGGGGGTAGAGGCCGATGATACGATTGGAACTCTTGCAAAAAAATATGAAAAGCTCGGTTATGAAGTTTTCATCTTCAGTTCCGATAAAGATCTTTGCCAGCTAATTGACACTAAAATTCATTGTGTCCATGCCCATAAAGATAATCTAGTGATCAAGAAAAAAGAGGTTTTTGATCTCTACCAGGTCTATCCGGAGGAATTCACTACCTACCTAGGGCTAATTGGCGACACCTCAGACAACATACCGGGTGTGGCTGGCATTGGCCCTAAAAAGGGGTCGGCACTCATCCGCCAATACGGCTCCATCGACCATATGCCTTTGTCAGAGGATAATTTACAGATCGCAAAACTTTCCAAAACATTGGCAACTATCGACATTCACGTGCCACTTGGTCGACACTTAGATAGCTGTGAAAAAAAATCGGCCAACTCCCCGGTGTTACTAGAGCTTTACCGACGCTATAATTTCAAAAGCCTGATGGCAGGACTAGAAACTCCCAAAGAAGAAAAAAAAGGGATCAAAAAACCGAGCGATGCCATTCGAATTCATAAGATTTCGGAGGCGGATCCCACACTTTTGACCAAAGCTGTTAGTTCTACTTTTTGTCTTTACCATGGCTTCAACGAGGAGATCGAGGGTCTTTTTGTACGCATTGAAGATCAACACATCCATTTTTTTTTCAAAAGAGGATCTGTCTCAAAAAAAATCGATCGATTTTTTCCATCATGCGAAGCAAATCATCACCTATAATTTCAAACTTCTACTGCACCGTTTTACCGAGATCGAATTTTTAGTCGAAAAAGAGTTCTTCGACATCATGGTAGCTGCTTATATTCTCAATCCTGATAGCTCGCTCAAACTAGCAGATATTTTACACGAACATGCAAGTGAACCTGTTGCGGATCAAAATGCTGGCTGGTTTGTACAAACATTCGCCCCTCTAAAAGAACTTTTAGAACTCAAAATTCAAGAAAAAGAGCTTTCTCATGTACTCCATAAAATTGAAGAGCCACTTTTGAAAGTTCTTTATAAAATGGAAAAAAAAGGGATCTTTGTCGACGTGGAGGAGCTAGAATCTTTGTCAAAAAAGCTCACTCAGGAGTGCACCAAACTCAAGCACCACGTCGAAAAAGAGGTAGGACACCCCATCAATCTCAACTCTCCCAAACAATTAGCCGAGGCCCTGTTTGAAGAGTTGAAGCTGCCCACAAAAGCAAAAGGTAAAACCGGCTATTCCACAAGTATTGAAGTCTTAGAGGAGCTGAGAGCTGAACATCCGATCATCGAGCACATCATCGAATACCGCTCTGTTGAAAAACTCCGTTCAACTTACACCACAAACCTGATAGACCTTGTAGATCCAAAAACAAAACGGATCCATACCACGTTCAGCCAAACGACAACACAAACAGGCCGTCTTGCCTCCACAAACCCAAATCTGCAAAATATTCCGGTCCGTACCGAGGTGGGCAACCAAATACGTCACGCTTTCAAGGCAATGCCCCCATCGAAAAGGTTTTTGTCCTGCGACTATTCCCAAGTAGAACTGAGACTTTTAGCGCACATGTCTGAGGATCCGAATCTTTTAAAAGCGTTTAGGGAAAATCTAGATATTCACCGCTACACAGCCTCTTTGGTATTTGGCTTGCCGATGAAAGAGGTGTCCGACGAGATGCGTTTTCGGGCTAAAGCGGTAAATTTCGGAATCATTTACGGTCTTGGACCCCACGGGCTTGGCAGACAGCTCAAGATCCCGATGCGCGAGGCGTCCCAGTTTATCAAAACTTATTTTGACCGCTATCCAAGGGTGGAAGAGTTTTTAGAGTCTTTGAAAGAAGAGGCGAGAAAAAGCGGCCACTCCACTACCCTCTTTGGACGCAAACGGCCGATCCCGGAAATTCTAAACCGTAATGCCCCGATCCGTGCGCAGGCCGAGAGGTTCGCAGTGAATTCAAAGATACAGGGGACGCAGGCCGATCTGATCAAAATGGCGATGATCCAGATTGACGATATTCTTGATCCAAACGAGATAATGATGCTTTTGCAGATCCACGACGAACTCATTTTTGAATGTGATGCCGATAGGGTGGACCACTACAAGAAAAAAATTGTAGGTCTTATGCAAAATATTCACCCTTTGAAAGTTCCACTCGAAGTTAACGCATCAGTTGCTAAAAACTGGGGGGAATGTTAAAATTAAACGTATACTCGTATTTGGCCTGATAGGCTCGGGAAAAAGCTCCGTTTTAAAACTTTTCAAAGAGAGCGGGGCGTACACCATCGATTGCGATTGTATCGCAAACCAAATTCTTGAACACGATCCAGAGGTACAACTCATTTTGAAGGAACATTTCGGCCCCTCCATCTTTGAAGGGGGAAACATTTCTAAAAAAAAGCTTGCCAAGCTTGTTTTTGACTCAAAAAAAGATCTTCTTTATTTGGAAAAAACGATCCATCCAAAAGTTTTGGCTGAGGTAAAAAAACTCTATCATTTCAACAAGGATGAACCCTTTACCGCTTTTGTAGTGGAGGCGTCGGTGTACCCTAAAGTGCAAGAGGACTTTGGCAATTTTTTTGAAAAAAAAATTGCCGTCCAAGCAAGCTATGAAACCAGGCTCATGCGGGCCCATGAAAAAGGCCTTACTGACGAAGAATTTAAGATCCGATCTATGCACCAACTAGGTGAAGAAAACCTTTTGATGCATGCAGACCTGGTCCTTGATAACAACGCAACATTTCAAGAACTTAAACAACAATTCCTAAACAAAGTATCAACATGAACGATGAGCAAACCGGATTAAAGGATAACAAGGAGAAGGTTTTACTTCCTCCACCTGAAATGGTCGATTCCGATCTGAATTTTGAAACCACGAATAATTCTCATGAGCGTGCAGCTCCTCTTGAACCCCCGGCAGTCATCAAAATCGCTGATCTTCAGCGTATGGGAAGCGAGGCCCTAGCTCAATATGCCAGGAATTTAAACCTCAGAAATCTTTCCAACCTTACCAAATCCCAAATCGTTTTTGAAATTGTGAAGTGGAAATCTGACCACACACAAGATCTCCTCGTTGCGGAAGGGGTATTAGAGGTTTTGCCCGATGGCTTCGGTTTCTTGCGCTCCCCTAACTATAATTACGTCTCCTCGGCCGAGGATATCTACGTCTCTCCTGCCCAGATTCGTCGATTCGATCTCAAAAAAGGGGATCATATCCAAGGGACGATTCGAGCTCCGAAAGAGAAAGAGAAATTTTTTGCCCTGCAAAAGGTCGACAGGGTAAACGAACGCTCACCCGATCATCTCAAGGATCGTATTTCTTTTGATCTTTTGACCCCTTTGCATCCGCAAGAGCGTTTTCTTCTTGAGACAACCTCTGATCAGCTCTCTAACAGGATCGTAGATCTTGTAGCCCCCGTCGGTAAAGGGCAACGCGGTCTCATTGTTGCGCCTCCAAAATCGGGAAAAACTTACCTTTTGCAAAACATAGCAAACGCAATCACGACCAATAACCCCGAGGCGATCCTCATGGTGTTATTGATCGATGAGCGTCCGGAAGAGGTTACCGATATGCAACGGCATGTGCGTGGTGAAGTGATCTCCTCCACCTTTGACGAGCCCCCTGAAAGACATACCCAAGTCGCCGAAATGGTGATTGAGCGGGCCAAAAGACTCGTTGAGTATGGACATGACGTCGTGATTCTTCTAGACTCACTGACCCGTCTTGCAAGAGCTTACAATGCGACCCAGCCCCACTCAGGTAAAATCTTGAGCGGTGGTGTAGACGCCAATGCGCTCCATAAGCCAAAAAGATTCTTTGGTGCCGCCCGTAATATAGAACATGGTGGATCGTTGACGATCATTGCAACCGCGCTCATCGATACCGGATCAAGGATGGATGAGGTGGTCTTTGAAGAATTCAAAGGTACCGGAAACATGGAACTGGTACTCGATCGACACCTTGCAGACCGTCGTCTCTTCCCTG
>CAXNCP010000063.1:0-5253 GCA_964200935.1 Chlamydiia bacterium
TGTGGGCGATGATGACCAGTCCATATACGCATTTAGAGGGGCAAAAGTCGACCAGATCTTGCAGTTTCCCTATGATCGAATCGTAAAACTCGAGCAAAACTACCGCTCAACACCTAGAATATTGAGAGCGGCCAATTCGGTGATCCAAAACAACAAGACACGTCATACAAAAGCCCTATGGAGTGAAAAAACCCACGGTGAAGAGATCCACGTTTTTGTGAGTGATGACGAGAATACCGAGGCAGACGGAGTAGTTTTACGCATACTCGAGCTGAAAGACAAAAAGGGGTTAGGATGGGGAGATTTCGCTATTCTATACCGCTCCAATATACTCTCAAGACCAATCGAGCTTGCCTTGATGCGAGCGAGATTCAAAGACGCATCTCAAAAAACCCAATGTGGCATTCCCTACCACATTGTCCAAGGCACCGAATTTTATGAGCGGCGTGAGGTTAAAGACCTTCTGTCTTACATGCGCACCATTACAAATCGTAGCGATGAGACCGCTATATTACGCATCATCAATACTCCGCGGCGTGGAATATCCCACGAATCTTTGGAAAAGATCACCCATTATCAACGACAAAATCAGCTCCCCTTGATGCATGTGCTTGAAAAAATTGTCAAAGAGCCCGATCTCATCGCAGATTTAACTGCGAAAGCCAAGCAAGGGATTGCGCAGTTTATAGATCTGATTGAAAAGTCTAAGAAAAGGCTGGATCAAGGCCATAGCCCCTTTCAGGTCATGAGAGATCTTGTAGAAAAAATTGAATACAAAAAGATGATCACCAATGAGGTTAAAACAGAAAAAGCAGAGAGCTTCAAGGTAGAAAACGTTGAAGAGACACTGCAAATGATCAGCCGCTATGAGGAAAGTTTTGAACCATCCCAGGATCTTCCAAAACCTTCCCTAACCGATTTTTTAGCTAACTCCCATCTCAATCAAGATCCTCTCATTCGGGGGGAGACAAAAGAAGATCTCGATAAGGTGCAGCTTTTGACATTTCATAGCGCCAAAGGCCTCGAATTTGCCGCCTGTTTTTTGATTGGGCTGGAAGATCACATTCTCCCTCACGAAAAGAGTTTAGCAGAGGGTGGTCTAGAGGAAGAAAGGCGACTTTTTTATGTGGCGATCACACGGGCAATGCGTTATTTAACCCTATCTATGGCGACAAGTAGAAAGAAAATGGGGCAAACTATCGCCACAACCCCCTCAAGATTTCTCCATGAAATCGATGCGTCCGATTTGAAGCCCTCCACTTGGAAGCATCCAACAGAGTACATTCAGTAATTTCATCGGGCTTTGAAAATCCACCAGGTGCCACCATTGCCGATTCTAATGATGGGATTGATCAAGGTTTTTAAACCTTTTTTCGAGTTACGAGAGCGGGCCATTTTTTTCGCATAACGCTCCCACCTGGTATCCTCATTTTTAACGACGTTCGTCTCTTTAACTTTGACCTCTTTCTCCTCGCTAGAGTTTTCGGTACCGATCCATTCATAGTCTGGCTTAGAAGCATCTACATCAAAGTGGTCTTTAGATTCAACTCTTGTCGAGCGGCTAGGCTGTCTTGTTTTCGGACTTTCTTTTCGTTGAGAAGTTTTTTTCGAGCGCTCAGAAACTTGAGTTTTAGATTCAACGCTCTCTTGAGTAGAATTTCCCCAATAGCCACCCACTCCAATCATCCCCGATTCGCAACTTGTCTCAAAAAACTTCTCCTTGAGACGATTTGCATACTCCCGGGGTGTTAGATCTCTATAACCCGATTCTTTGAAAAGTTTTTCACTTTTTGGATCCCAAATCACAACAGATGGATATCGTCCAACACCAAATCTTTTTTTAAACTCCTGCTCATTTTTGTTTCGTCCAGCCCCGCGTGGAAAATCGACCTCAACAAGGATAAAATCTTTTTCAACATTTCGCAAAAAATCCCGCTTGGTAAGGATATGTCGTTTCATCTCGTCACACCAGTGGCACCACCCAGACCCTAAAAAAAAGATCAATAGGGGTTTATTTTCGCTGATGGAGCGCTCTTCATAAATTTCCAACGGATCTATCTTAGCAGACAACGAGCTGGCAAACGCAAAGACAGAAAGAAATAGACTTAATATTCTCATTGCACCTCTATTGAGGTTTCCCTCAAAAAATAAATTATCTGGAAAGAATGGATCCCATTCTCCTTAAATTTTTCTTTGCCAGATATTGTAATTAATACGCAATTAACTGTTTAAAACTATTTAAAAAATATTCTGCACGTAAAAACATAAAGCCCAACCAAATTAATTTCATAAAAACTCCTTCGGCAAAAAAATACCCCGTTTTTAGTTTTTAGCAGCCAAGTGAAGGCGCCGACTTTACTAAATTCTTGATTCTAGTTATCCTAAATGTTGAACTAAAATCCCCACCTAAAAGGGGCAAAGAATTTTTATCTATGAACGATTCCACTCGTTGGCCACGTGAAGCAAGTCTACTCTAAAGAAAATCACCAGATACCGGTTGAAGGGGTCGATCCCGATGCCCTCTACGTCATCAAAAAATTGCAGTCCCAAGGACATACTGCCTACTTAGTGGGTGGGTCTGTGCGCGATTTACTCATGGGGGTAAAGCCAAAGGACTTTGACGTATCAACCTCTGCAAGGCCCGAAGAGATCCGAGGTTTGTTCAAAAATTGCTATGTGATTGGACGAAGATTCCGTCTTGCCCATGTCCGATTCGGAGATAAGATCATCGAGGTATCAACATTTCGAAGTGGAGATCCAGAAAATGAAGATCTGATCGTCAGAGACAATGAATTTGGTACACCTGAAGAGGATGCCCTTCGTCGTGATTTTACGATCAACGGCCTCTATTACGACCCTTTTACTGAAACTGTGATCGACTATGTGCAAGGATTTGAAGACGCACAAAAAAGATTTTTGCGTGTCATTGGAACTGCTCACGTCCGTTTTAAGCAAGACCCTGTCAGGATGATCCGACTCGTCAAATTTCAAGCCCGATTCCAATTGAACGTCTGCCCCCAAGCTCATACAGCCCTTCTCGATTGCCGAAGCGAAATCTTGAAAAGCTCACCTGCTCGTGTCCTCGAAGAGTTGCTGAGAATGTTGGAATCGGGATCTGGATTTTCTTTTTTCAAACAACTCTCCGATGTGGGCCTTTTACAACATCTCATCCCCACCCTGTCTGCTTACTGCGAGTTAGCAGAAGAAAATGTGGTTTTTGAGCTATTGAAAATTGCAGATACAATTCACAAAAAATCCCCATCCCGTTTCGACCGTTGTGTTTTGCTGGCGGTGATCGTATTCCCGATCTTTGAAAGACACATCCTCATCTTACAAAAAAGTGGATCCTCGTTCCATCTGGGAAGAATTGAAAATGAGGCCTATTTCATCATCGAAGAGGTCTTCTCCCCCTTTCTAGAGATTCCCAAAAGGATGGTAGGAACTTTGGCAATGATTTTAACAAGCCAGTATAGACTTCGACCTCAAACCAGCAAACCTGTACGTATCAAAATTCCGCGCATTCCCGACTTTCACCTCGCAGTCGATTTTTTATACCTCGAGAGCATTTTGAGACCGACGCTCAAGTCGGTGCTGGATC
This sequence comes from Chlamydiia bacterium, assembly GCA_964200935.1. Lineage (GTDB taxonomy): Bacteria > Chlamydiota > Chlamydiia > Chlamydiales > RGXB01 > RGXB01. The sequence continues at coordinate 3,599 of CAXNCP010000063.1, forward strand.
CCTGGAAAAAAGTGCTTAAATTGAGGTAAAATTGACCCGTTTACGATATCAAATCATTGAGCCTGCCTCCTTTCAATCGAATCCTAGAACGGTAATTTTTTTCACAACAACAGCTAAAGAAGCTTTAGAGGTTCCACCTCTTTGCAACCCCAGCAATTTACTTCAGGATCATCATATTAGAGTTATCTCTTTTGATCTACCACTGCATGACGATACTATCCCCTCGTTTGATGGTGTCAAACGTTGGACCTCCCACATTGAGGAAAATAACGAGGATCTTTTAGCTTTATTCCTCAAGGAGGTGAGCGAATGGATCGATCAGAACCTGCCTCCGTCGCTGCCACTTGGATTTATGGGGATTTCTCGTGGAGCCTTTTTAGCGGCTCACCTGGCAAATTATCGGAAGAAAAAATACCCACTACTCCTTTTTTCTCCCATGCATGATCTAGAGTACCCTTGGCTCTGGACTGCACACTCTAAAATTCCCGATTTTGTCGAAAATTACCGGCTGAGTCATCTCCGATCATTTCTTAAAGATTGCCCCCTATTTCTCTCAATCGGCAACAATGACGAGAGGGTGCATACGCATAAATTAATCCATTTCTACGAGCAGATGATCGAAGAGAAGAAAAAAGAGCAGCAAAGAAACATCCCTTTAGAACTGCACGTATTTCCCTCAATCGGAATGTATGGCCACGGGACAAGCGATAACATTTTCTCTTTAGGCGCTACATGGATGAATCAAATGTTGTAGTTCAACGTCCCCTTAAGATATTTGCGGTCACCTTGGAACAAAGTGCCGAAGCGATCTTAAAACAGGTCATCTCCCCCATACAAAAAATACTCCCCAACACCTATTTTGAAGGGGTCGTATCGAAAGATTTTTCTTTTGAGGAATTTGTCCCCTTTATCTACTCAGATTCATTGAAAATCATGGGGCTCATCGATGTGGTGTTTTCACTCTACCGAATTTTAAAAATTCAAAAACAGATCATTAAAAGAATCCTTGAGAAAGACTTTGATTTAGTGGTCACAGTAGACTCCTCATCATTTCATCTCCCCCTTGTAAACAAGTTAAAAAAAGCGGGATGCAAGGCGAAATTTGTCCATGCTGTCTGTCCACCTATTTGGGCCTATCGACCTAAAAGAAAAACTAAAATTGCGGCTACTTTTGATCTTTTGCTCCCTCTATTTCAATTTGAAAAAACCCTTTTTGAAGATACTCGGCTCGATTCCTTTTGGATCGGGCACCCCTTTCAAAATCAGATCGAAAACTGCAATTTTGAGGGGACGAAAGAGGCAATCTTGATTTTCCCCGGCTCAAGAAAACGGGTCATTGAGCGAAACCTCCCCCTTCAGCTAGCTGCTGCGAAAAGATTCAACTGTCCTATTTTTATCAGCGTATCGTCCCCATCCCTTAAAGGATTGATCGAGCACTATGCGCCTAAAGTACCCACGTTTGAAAAAACACCTCCCCTAGAACTTCGAAAAAATACATTGATAGCGCTCGCAACCTCAGGGACGATCACTCTCGAATTAGCACTGATGGGGATACCCACCGTTGTGACCTATAAAATTCCCCTGATTGATGCGATCGCTGCAAAACTTGCCAAAATGAATGTGCCTTTCTTTGCACTCCCCAATCTTTTAGCAAA
>CAXNCP010000064.1:0-5211 GCA_964200935.1 Chlamydiia bacterium
TGATTCGAGAAATGGCCCTTACAGATGTAAGATCCAGATGATTGAAAAGATATTTCCCACTGGTAAATCTGTTTTCCAATCCATTAATGAATCGATAAATCCCCGATATGAGAAAAAAGATTACCCCCATTTCGATCAAATAAGTGGTAAACCGTTGCAAGAATTCAATTTGATCTAATAAAAAAACAATAAAAAGCCACCAGATCAAAAGGTAAATAGGCATCGCAACAGCCTCTACCAATACATTTTGTCGCAATTTTAGATGACGGAATACAAAATACCCAAATAGTGTGAACAACGCGCAAAGTGCGGCTAGCGATAAAATAATGACAGCTTCAATACTCATAAATCTTCTCTGTAGCAGTATGCCCTTCAAAAAAATTCCTTGCAACGATCAATTTTTTTCGTGTATGAACAAAAGAAGTGTTTTTAATCAAAAATGAGGAAAGCATGATTAAGTTCATAAAGTGGGTATTTACCTGCGCTCTATTGCTCGGAGGCTTGAGCCTGGGTCTTACCGGACTGATCGGTGACGATTATAATCTATTAGGTCTTCTTTTTGGAGATGGATGGTTTTACAGACTGATATTGATCATCATCGGTATCTCAGCTGTAGGTGAAATCGCTTTCTGGTTCCTCACTGCAAGACCTTGGTCCTGCTGTGACGATAAGAGAAAATAAGATTTTTCCTATTTTCTTAATGGGTTGGGCCTGGGCAGGTGTCCAGGCCTTTTTTTTACCCTTTGAAAAATCGTTTCCAACTGGAAATTTAACCGCATGTTTTTTAATGTGTAGCCTATCAGCTTGATTTGCTGGAATTTTTACAAAAAAGTTTTATAATAAAAACGCCGTAAAATCCTAGTTTTTGCCTCTACTCGGAATTCTAGTAGTGTTGGAAATGTTGACCTAGCGGGTTCAATTTTTTTTAGCTTTTTATGTACTCCTCTTTTTAGCGAAATTGTGGTTGAAAAAAGATTATTTTGAAGGAAGGCTACGAAAAAACTATGCCATTCACATTAGGGGGAGATTGGTACCCCTCAGAAAACACGCGTAAAACTAAGCCGTTGATCTCCATAGAAAGGCGACGCAACACAGAAGTCACCCTGATCAAAGGGCTGAAGCTCATGCCGGTTGAGGCAGACGCTTTGCTGAAAACCGCAAAGCGTGAATTGGGTTGTGGAGGTTCCTATAAAGACTTTATCTTTCTCTTTCAGGGAAACCACATAGATAAACTCAAAGAGTACCTAAAGGGGATGGGCTTCAAGACTTGATGACAGGAATTCGGCCCACCCGCTTATTCGTTGTCAGATCCCCTTTTCGACCGTAAAAGAGCAAGCACCACGGCGGAAGCCTGCGAAACATTTAACGAGTCGATCTTTCCTAACATCGGGATGATTAGATGAAAATCGCTCGTCTTGGATAGAAGAGTCTTTACCCCTTCACCCTCGGAGCCGAAAACAAAACAGATTTTATCAGGAAAATCGAACGAGTAGATCGACTCGGCACGGTCTGAAAGCTCTAAAGAGGCGATCCAGTATCCTTCACCTTGCAATTTCTTGATCGCATCGACACCATTGGATACGGTGACACGCGGTACAATTTCAGAACCACCCATGCTCACTTTAGAGACTGTGGCAGTGATGGGTGACCCCCGATTTTTTGTGTGCATGATCAGATCGACACCGAAACACTCGCAGGCACGCATAATAGCGCCCATATTCTGAGGATCCTGTATTGAGTCAAGGAGAACGACTACCGATCTTTTTTTACCTTTCAAAAACTGGATCGCATCACGAAAAGAGATCTCTTCATCGGTCACCTCGGCTATAATCCCCTGGTGGGAGTCGGAGTTGGCTAATTTATTCATCTCCAACTTATCGGCCAATTTAACTCTGAAACCTTTCCGCTGGTAATCATTTAAAAGCTCTTTAGAGGAGGTGATGATAGAGATCACCCGTTTACTTTGGTAGGTGGCTACCTCTTCAACGGTGTTTTTTCCCATAATTTTTCTTATCATAAGGTGTCAAGTTTAGCAGATCGATTTAAATGTGTAAAATAATCAATTTTTTTGACTAGTATAAAGCTAGAAGATGGAACCTTTCCTTGATCAACAAGTTGCCATTCTTGAGGCAATCAGCACCTATAGAACTGCTATAGGTAATCTTTTTTTTATTTCTTTGAGCTATTTAGACAACTTTTGGTTCTACCTTGCCCTTGTATTAGCAGGCTGGCTTCGGATGGGGAAACTACGCGGCTTTCACCTCTTCGTCCTCTTTTCTCTCAGCTATATATTCATTTTTTCTTTGAAAGTTTTTTTCCAAGTACCACGTCCGCCGGAATCATTATGGCTTGTACACCCCCATACCTGGGGTTTTCCATCGGGAGCATCCACCCACACTATGCTGATATTAGGCTACTTCATATCCCAATCAGAACGTTTTTGGATCCGATTCCTTTTGGCCTTGACCATTTTCACCGTCGGGTTTAGTCGAATGTACCTTGGGATCCACTTCCCGTTGGATGTTGTGAGCGGCCTTGTGATCGGGCTTGTCTTCCTAGTGATCTACTTTAAATCGATTGACCCGATTTTAACAATCGCTAGAAAAATCCCCCCCTTTGCCGATTTTTTGATTGGCGGGTCGCTTGTTTGTCTATTTTATTTCAATTTGCCGCGCACCACCCAAGTGCAAGAGCTCTACTTTTTAATGATCGGAGTTTTTTGTGGAATCAGTTTGCGCAATTATTTCCCCTTTCCTTTTGCAGAAAAAGGGATCACTGCGGTGGTCACAGTATTTTTGATTGGGGTGATTTTTTTGAGCTTCCTATTGTTACCCAGAATCGGCTTTCCGATCTTCTACCCTCTTATGGTCGTAATAGGTCTCATTCCAAGCCTTGTCGCCCCAGGAATCGCCCATTTTTTGCTCTACCCTAAAAACACCATCCATGATGATGATTTAGAGTAGATAAATCCCGTTCAGAGAACATTTTTCTGATCTAATACCGGTTGAGTCACAATCGGCTGACCTTGTCCTATGTCACGTACAAATAGTACCTGTTTTCTGAGCCGGTAAATACCGGTCAAGTTGAGAACTAAAAGACCAGCTCCAGATAACGACATCAGCAGGAGGGCATAGCTTCCACCTAGATAAGAAAATAGGGGCATCGCAATTAGGCCGTACGTGAGGTAAATTTGGCGCCCTTTATTTGGAAAAAGGTATTGGGATGTTTTTACACCAACACTAAAATAGGCTACAATAGTTGTAAAACCGGCGATAAAAAAGAAGATTGGGAGAAGCTTGGCCACAAACGGAAAATAGGGAGATAATGCTGCTTGTACGGCCAAAGGTGGATCAACCATCGGCGCCATTTTCCAAACCCCGGACAATAGGATCACAATACAGGTCAAAGAACAAAAAAAGTTGTCCACATATACACCGAAAACCGACAATTTCGCCTGGTTTTCCGGGTGGCTAACTCTCGATTCCACCTGCATGCTCGAATCGTACCCCATCCCGATATCAGCAGAGTAGGCAGCACGGCTCACTCCGTAGCGGATCCCCATCAAAATGGAACTACCCGCAAACCCCCCAACCGCCGCATGGCCCGAAAAAGCAGAGGAGAACACCGTATTCAAAAGCTGGGGAATTTCACCAAGATGGTTGACAATGACCCAAAAGCACATGAACAAGTACCCAAACATCATTAAGGGATTAATATACATGCAATACTTGGTAACCCGGTCAACCCCACCGATCACAATGTACAAGATCATGGAAAGAAGGACAAAAGCTGCAATCGGCTTTTCGATGCTATAGTTGTAGGATATGCTCTCCACCATCACCGAAAACTGGAATACTTCAACACAATAGACACAAAGAAACAGGGCAACAATCACCGAAAGAGCACGATTTTTGAACGCCTCTTTGAGTACATGAACCGGCCCCCCCTGAAAGCCACTGCCGCAGCTTTTTGGTATCCGGTATTTGAACCCCAGATAGATCTCGGCATACTTGATGACAGATCCGACAAGTCCGGTTACCCAAACCCAAAAAAGGGCCCCTGGGCCACCAAACTGGATGGCTGTGACGATTCCAACCACATTGCCAATTCCAATCATCCCACCGACGGAGGTGAAAAAAAGGCGGATCGGGTGGATCCCCATCTCAGAGGTCTCTGTGGCAGGGTGACGCAAGAAATGATAAAATGTACGTACAATCTGTGCCAAGGAGCGGATCTGAAACGCTCGGGTGTGCACAGTAAAATATAATCCGAGGAGCAAGATGAGGAAAAACGCTACAAACCCCCAGAAGAGAGCGTCAATCCCATTCAATACCCAGAAAACCTTGGAGTCCATCGCGTTTCATTGGTAAAAAAATCGAGCCTAATTTTAGAGCTTTTAGAAAGAATTTTGCAATCTTGTTATTGCATTTTCCAAATTTTTTTCTGAAACAAATCCGGACACCCTGCTAAATCCCTTATATTGAGGGTCAAAAGATTCCAAAGGCAGGGTCAAAATCTGGTGCTTTTCCAGTAAATCCACCTCGGATTGAACCAAAAAATAGGGGCAATCCTCCCCGCCAAACACCTTGTAGCCCGCTAACTCAAACCCTTTCTTCAATTTTTGGACCCTGACCATCGTTTTTTCGATCTCTTTCAAAAAAAGATTCGGATTTTTTAAAAGAGAAATACCCATTTTTTGTGACAGCCAGCTTACACCGTTATACGTTGCGTTCAAAAAAGCTGTATAGGCTTCAAGGATCGGTGTCTGGTCTTGGAATTTCAGCTCTTTTGGGACGACAGCCCAACTCAAACGAATTCCGGAAAAGGCGGCCCATTTAGAAAAAGAGCCCAGCTCGATCGCCAGCTTTTTTGCCCTCTGGGTGAAAAAGATGGTTTTTGGTTTTTGGGACTGGATGTAGGGGCTGTAACATGCATCGTGGACAATCACCCCCTCAAATTCTTCCGCCTTATCAAATATTTTTTGATATTCTGTCTCATCTAAGGCAACGCCTGTCGGATTATTAGGGGAACAAAGGTAGAATACATCAAATGGCTCAAGTCGGCTCATGTCGGGGCGAAACTGATGGAGGTGGTCTAAATAGATAGGAAGCGTCGTGCTTTGAATGATCTGGCACCCCTCTTTGTACGTGGGGTATCCGGGGACAAAAAAAGAGGATTTTGCTTCACGTCCAAACAACGTTTGAAAACGAA
>CAXNCP010000065.1:0-5127 GCA_964200935.1 Chlamydiia bacterium
GGGCTTTTGATGACTATTGTGGCGCTCCCTTTAAATTTGATGATGGGGTTAGGGGTACCCTTTCATTTTTGGTCTTTGCTGCCCATGGCTATAGCTTGTGCTGGATTGATCTATGAGATGATTGCAGATATGCAACTCGTTGATTTTAAACAAGATCCAAAAAATAAGGGTCTGATTCTCGATAGCGGCCTTTGGGGGTTGAGCCGCCACCCCAATTATTTCGGGGAGTTTGTCTTCTGGTGGGGGATATTCGGGGTCTCTTTGCCCCTTGTTTGGTACATCACATGGGTAAGCCCGGTTCTGATGAGTATCTTGTTGCTCAAGGTGTCCGGCGTAACCCTCTTGGACCGGCACCTTAAGGAAAAAAAGGGGTTCAGCGATTATGAGTCGAGAGTACCTTCCTTTTTCCCCAAATTTTTCTAAAAACGGCAGGCGCCTTTTTAAATTTTCAAATTAAACTGTTAGTTTTGACTATTTTAACCCACTTCATCTTATCGGTTTAGAAATCTGCTTTTCCTTTTAGAGGTAAAATCCCCCTAGATTTTTATAATAAAAAATTTTATAATTTTACTAAGTAAAATCCATAAAAGTGGGGGGATTAATGTCTACAGTACCTGTTTTGCTCGCGCACGACCCGAAATCTCCGTTTACGACCCCAGAAAAAAAATCTCCCCAAAAAAGCGGTCCTTCAAATTGGACCGCTTCGTCGGCTCCAATTGTTGCTCGTCGAGCCCTCTCATTCATGTCAGAAGAGCTTCCAACATCTACCTCGGAGTCACTGGGGGCGAAAAGCATCTCTTTGCTGCGCTCGGTGACCCCCTTGTCTACCTCAAGCTCGGATGAGGGAAGTGCCCAAACACCTCTCTCGATGCTCACCCCTAGAAGCCCGTTTTTGAGAGAATTACAAACTCCAACCCCCACTAAACGGGATCGGCTGGGGCCTGATCCTTTTGGACAACGGGATCACCCACACGCATTCTTACACACTTTTGAGCTCATGAGCGATGAACAAATTGTGGAGCAAATCCAAAGTGGCTGTTTGACACCGCATAAATTAGAACCATTTACAAAAAATTCTCTAGGAGCCAACCGATTGATCCACTTTATTTGGCTTGGACAGGAATTGTCTAACCCCGATTTGATGCAAAACATAGCAAACTGGTCTAATGACCTAAAAGGTCAGGGGTACCAAGTGCTTCTTTGGACAAACCGCACATCGGCCTCAACTGAATTTTTAGAGTGGTGTGCAAAGAGCAATGTTCACCTGGTTTCAGTCTATCAAGCCATCTCTGAAGTCGATTTTTTAGAGACATTCGCACACTTTGAGCATAGTGTAAAAAAAGTCCCTCCCAACTACGGTGAAGCGTCCGATATACTACGACTAGTCCTTTTATACCAATTAGGTGGGATATACCTTGATTGTGATGCAGCTAAGAAAGTCGAGGGGCGCGCCATAGGGATCAGTCAGGATTTTGAAGCCTTGACGAATAGTCAAAATCTTGGGTTAAAAATCAATGCTCACGGTCTTCCTGAATGCAATGATTGTATCATGGCTCGGGCAAATAACCCCTTCATTCATCACCTTCTTACCCAAATTCCCCTTTCCTACGAAAAATCGATTGTAGACCTGATTCGAGATTTCCCTAGAAGTTATTTACACAATCCCGATCGACACTGGGAGATCACGCATACCATGGCGCGGACCGGTCCCTCTTTTATTTTGAAATTATTTAGAGAGTATTTTTCTGAGCTGTCGCTCGAAGATCTTTTAAAAATGCGGATTGCCTACGAGGGCCATGATCAAACGGGTGACTGGCACCGGAACAGAAAGTTGACCGTATCACAGGATATTCAAGGGGTAAAAACAGTACTAACCTCTATACTTGCAGAGCTCGAGCAAAACCCCCATTCATTCGATATGATTAAATATGCACATCTTTTCGAGAAGCTTGGTTTTGTCGAGGATGATAGACTTGTATTCATTTGTAGCTTATTAGACCTTTTCGAGAAAAAAGAGATGATTGATTTCATCCACGTCCAATCCAAACAAGAGTACGAGGCGGTAGAGTGCATCATCGGAAAAAAATGTTACCTACACCCTGAGGATGTATCTGAAGGCTGTGACAGTGATGATGGATCAACCCCTGTTGGTGGGCGTAAAAGCCCCTGGGCATCACCATTACCCCTTCACTACAAAGTAGAACCTAGAAAAAGTCCCCTTTTGAGCGCTATCGAACACGAGAATATGGAGATGGTCCGCTTTTTATTGGAAGAGAGGGATGCCTGCCCTATTAGCACAATTTATCACCAAAGCTTACGAGATGTCGATATCCCGTTAGCTGCCGCTTTGATGAGTAGAAATAAAGAGATGATCGACTACGTTGTAGGTCAAATATTGGTTAGATCCTATGGTATCGAGCACATTGCCACCATAGTAACGGATCTTATAGAATTGGATAATCTTGAAATAATGCGTCTATTACTAGATAAACATTTTCCCAACGAACAGGCAAAAACTATCCCTAACAGAGATAATCCACTTTTCAAGTGTAAATCCATGGAGATTTTTGAGTACTTGCATGCTTGCGGTTTTCCTTTAGTGATGCAAATAGGATACGCAGCGATGATTCTTGATATATCGTTGAAAACCTACACGGTCCCGATGATGGAGCGATTCATCGAACTTTTAGCCTCCTCTGATGCATCCCTTTTTGCAAATTGTGAGGAGCCTGACAACGAAAGAACGAAAAAGAAATTGCTCAAAGAATATGTTAGGATGAAATTTCTTGATGCTCAAAAGCTGTCTTTGCCAGACCATATGGAAAAGTTGACAGAACTCCTTGATCGATTGAATCTGGGCTCTTAATTGAATGAAATGGGGAATCGTCTTTTTGAGCGCCCTAAAAGGTGCCAAATTCCGAAACCGCTCAATATCAAACCAAGCACTACCATTTTTGATTTCGTACAGAACGGATATTCGCTCTGATTGATCCAAGCAGGGTAGGGGGTAATCTTAAATGAAGGGTTGCCTCTCAAATTTCCCTCAGGAACAAACCCAAAATCGCGCGAATCGGCGCTGACCGCGTGGTTGTCTCCCAGCGCAAAATATTTCCCTTCAGGGACTTTTAAGCCGAAATTACGGATGACTTCTTTATTCAGCGAGCCGTCTTTTAAAAGCGGGGAGCCCTGATCGATGAAGCTCTCGTATCCTTTGACCTCTAGGGCTTTTTTCTTCTCTGAATCGACAAAATTGGCAAGGCGCGCATCTCGTCGATCTAAAAACTTTTTCCCCATAACATAAAGATCCAGATCCCTAAAGTAGAGGTATCTTGAAGGGATGAGCCCAGGGTAATCAGAATTTTGAGCAAATCTTAGGTCAAATTCAATTCCGTAGTTGATGAGGTTGATCACCCGTTCGGTTTCAAATTGCATCAGCGGATGATCGATTGCAAGTTCTTGTGACATCCCTTGGAATCCGATTTGATAGCCTTTACCCCCAAAAAATTCATACGTTCCATCTGGTACATCTTTTAAGAATGGGCGATATGTCGACGTTTTCATCGATTCCCCCTCTGCATCCCAGGGATATGCGAGCGATTTTTTCACAACAAAACGGCTTGTTTGTAAATTTGAGAAAAGGGTCTTCAACATACCCTCATCAATCTGCAGCGAGGAGGTTTGATGCTCAAGATGGCCCACCCCTTGTTTCAGAAGGAGTGTTTTATCCAGCGTCAAGGTCGGGTGGTGGAATATTCTCAAGAATAGCTTGTCCTGCTCTTTTTCAAGCCTAAACATCGCAAAGTGGCGGATTCCAAAAAGGTCAAAGTAGTTCTCAATCGGCTTTTGATTGGATTGGTTCGAATAGATTACCCGCCCTAAAAAAGAGCCCCAAGATGTCCGATCTACCCGTGCTACAGGGATATTGGATTGGTAGACATAGAGGGTGTTTTTAAGCCAGCGGAGCTTCCCGTCGAGGCGCATGAAAGGGACATGCTCTAGATCGGAAAAACTTTGATCATTAAAGTCTGAGCTGATGTCGTTCCCCTCTTTATCAAGACCGTAGATCTTTCCCCCGTAAAAATAGAGGATGTCACCAGGTTTGCCGATCATCCGCTTTACATACTGTTTGTAGCCGTCAAAAAGGTAAAAATATTTCATCTTCACCCCCTCGATATCCATGTTTTCACCTGTGAAGGTGATGATCCCGCCCCGTTTGATCTCATTGGGTTCAAAAAAGAAATGGTCGGGTGTCAAAGGGACATTGATCCCAAACTGATTTTTTGAGACGACAAGCCGATCAAGCTCTTTAAGAGTGGGTCGCATGGAGCCCGTTGGGATCTGGAAGGGTTCAAACCAGGTCTGCCTAAGCAAAATGATTACGACGATAAAAAAAGCATTGGAAAAAAAACTTTTTAACCAGCGGTAGTAGAAAGATCTTGGAAAAATTCGCTCCTCTGTAAGTCGCACTTGTTGGTAGGTCGATTTTGCAGAATCAAGGTCCTTATCGATCAAAAAGGTTTGAAGCCTTTTTAAAAGACCCTCCATCTCCAAGCGATCCTCGTGCTTGATCAGACTCTTCTTTTTTTGAAAGTTCCAGTAGACGTCCAGAAATCTTGTGCGGTATTTTTTTAAAGAGAAGCTCATGTTGGGGCTTAATTTAGCTCAAATACCTCTATTGAGTCAAATTTACTCATATGAGGGCCTAGGGACTTGGCTGATAAGCGATAGGTTTTACCCCTGTAGGATTCCCCCTGAGGCAAAGCAATTTTTACATGGTAGCGACCCCCTTTTTTTTCGGATTCGAAAACTACCGGGGTAAGATTGAGGGTTTGTACGTCTTGTAAGAAGAGTTCAAAGGGATAAAAAGGGGCAGGGCAATCGACAACGGTAAATAAAAAATCCCCTTTCTTTTTAAATCCATTCTCAAAATCTGGGTGCCTGCGGGGAAAATATTTGATGGCTCCTGGACTTTTTGTCCCCTGATCTACCTGATGAAAGCGGGCTAGAGGGCGCAAGCTATTTTGGATGTCGATCATGTAGGGGAATGTGTCAGCCCCCTGGGGGTCAAAGTGGAGGTCGATTCTCAATTCGCTCAAAGGTGAGCCATCTTTTTCCCAAAACTTTCGA
>CAXNCP010000066.1:0-5014 GCA_964200935.1 Chlamydiia bacterium
TGGGATTCAAAAAATGGACACAGTCGATGTCAGGAAAGTCCAGCTGCAATCAAAAGACCTTGTGATCGCCTATACCGATGGGGTGACTGAGGCAATGGATGACGCAAAAATGCTATTTGGAATGGATCGGTTAACCAGCGCTATAAGAAATATCGATGTGGCCTCCCCCGAGAATTTGATTGAAGATCTCTATCGACGGATCAAAGAATTTTCAGCCAAAGAGCAGTCGGACGATATCACCATTCTTGCATTTGAGGTCGACTAGGGGCTGTCCTTATCTAAAAAAAGGCGCTTTAAAATCTCTTGTTTGTCCTTTAGTTTATGCTGAATAGCTATATTTTCTGCCTCTTTCAATAATCCACCCATTTTAGGGCCGGCTATAATCCCTTTTTCTAAAAGATCTTGAGCTGTTATTATCGGTTTTTTCTTTTGGATACGCTCGATCTCTTCAAAGTATATTTTTTGCTCGTCTAGCGTAAAATGGTACGCATCTTGAGGCAGCAACAGGGATGCCGGTTCAAAATGGGGGGATGCGTAAAGATGCATTCTTTGTTGTAATGTACCGCTCTCGATCCTAGTTAAAAGCTCCTCGCAAAACAGGAGAAGATCGAAATCTTTTTGTGAAAACTTTAACCTTTTCAGCCAATCCAAGCGTTCTTGTTGGGGTAAAAAATCGAGTAGCGACTTGAGTTGCAAAATCACAGGTGCCGTTTTGATCTGATGGAGCGACAGGATCGTATCGGTTGTCATATTCTCAAGTGGGGGGAATATAGCTTGTAAAAGCCCAAGGCGCTGCATCTCTATGAGAGCATGAGACAGATTTTGGTCCCCATGCATTTTTTCCAATTCTTGGAGTATCCGCTCAAACGAGACGGCAGGTAGAAGGTTGGGGGCATGCTCTTTAATCGCCTCTTGCGTTGCCGGATCGATATGAAATTGAAAACGGGAGGCATAGCGGATTGCCCGGATCATTCGTAAACGATCTTCGCGAAATCGATCATGTGGATTACCGATTGCACGTATTTTTTTTTCTTTTAAATCCTCTTTTCCCCCAACATAATCGATCGTTTCATTGGTGAAAGGGTCCAAAAACATCCCATTGATCGTAAAATCGCGCCGTTTGGCGTCCTCCTCAGGGGTACCCTTAAGGATGATATCAGGACGACGACCGTCTTTATACTCAGCTTCGGTTCGAAAGGTTGCAATTTCAAAACGGTGGCCGTCTTCAACCACAACAAGTATGCCGAATTGGACACCGACCTCGATTGTCTTTTTAAATAATGGGCGTAATGCTTCCACCGATAAAGAGGTGACAATATCGATATCGTTTGGGGATGTTCCCATCAAAAGATCTCGTACAGCGCCTCCCGCGATGTAGGCAGTACCGCCATTTTGGCGTATTTTTTCTAAAATCTTGAGAGCTGTTTCAAAGACGTCCATGGGATGAGGATAGCAAAATGACAAAAAAAAAGAGATCATATTGTAAGGGTTCGAAACAAGCCGTTTTTTCGAATCCTCGGCACTATGATCTCAGCTGGTGTTTCAGCACACAATAAGAAAGATGGCGAGGTTTTAGAGCCGCTCCATCTCTCTTAATTTTTATAAATACCAATTGACAATAGAGTTCAATGTTTTTTTTTCTTTTTTTCTTCAAAATCAGCAGTTTGCGGGCGGTATTTAATATACAAAATTATCAAAAAAGGCCTTTGGAGGTGTTTTCAGAATTCATAATAGAGGAAATCAAAAAAAAGGATCACAAAAAAAATTTTTGGATTTAATCCATATGCCGAGTCATAAAATTGGGGTCTTAAGAAAAAAAAGGGATCTAGCGCTTTCCTTAATCAAATAGAAAAAAGAAAAATCCCAATTGTATATAAAATTTTAAATAGGTATTCTCTCAAAAGAGTTCTTGAATCAAATTAAAAGATATAAAAGTTATTAAGAATTAAAATTATAAATTTTTAATAGCTAAAAAGGGATTCGACATTAGCGAGGGGTTTTTTGATGTTCAAACGGCTTGGTATTTACCTGTTTTTTGGGATGGTGATGTTCCAATTAAACGCTTTTGAAATCAAAATGTCTGAAACGGAAAAAAGGGGCGCCTATCAGATCATCAAAACGATGGGGGATTACAACATCGTGGGCCTACTTTTGCGTCAAAGAGAATTGAGGAGACTTGGCAAGATGATCGATCATGTCCCTCCGATCTATTTTTTAGCGTATGTGTTTTCCGATCCGGTATTGAAATCCTCTATGCGGCGTATTCGAGAAAATTACTTCAAGTGGACAACATTTATCGATGGTCTTTCCCCTAAAATGGATGAAATGGCTAGATCGGGCTCTCTTTATCAAGAATTGCCCTATTTTGCCGATTTTCTGAGGATTAATTATGACAATTTATACGAAAGGTGTAGACAGCATGACTGGGAAGAGTTTGTTAAGCAGCTTATGTAAGCCCCTTTGGTTGATCCTTTTTGTCCTATCTCTTTTATGTTCTCCAGTAGAGGCGCTGACAAAAAGAGAAAAAAAGGATGTGAGAGATTTCCTAAAATTCGTTGCGACCCATAGGGTGGTGACTTTGGGGTTGAGGGCTAGTGAAGTTTTGGCTTTGGCCGAGAGGACTCTGCCCATTCATCCTGTTGAGCTTGCTTGTTATATTTTAGGGGATGAGGAAATTTTTGAATATTTTTCCCGTATCAATCAAAACTTTTTCAAACAACAGTATCTGTTTAGAGAATGGGCAGACATTTTTACTACGGGATATGGTACCATAGAAATCGATGAAATCGAAGATGAGGTGACCTTGGCAGGACTGGACAAGAAAGTGGTTCAGGATTGTCTTGACGCGAATACCTTCGTGGAATTATGGAGGGAGCTACTCGAGCGAGCAAAAGGGAAGTGGTAAAAAAGGGTTATGTTTTCTTTGATGATATCTCTACTATTAATAGATCCTTATCATGGTGCGATTCCCAAAGAGGAAGCCGGAGCTGTTTCAGAAATCATCGTTGTGATGTCAGAGTCAAATTTGTTGAGTTTAGCGGGTAAAAGAAAATACCTGCTCAAAGTTGGCAAAAAGATCGAACATTTGCATCCACTCGATTTTTTGAACGTAGTGGCCGTTTCAAAACCCCTATTAGATCACCTAAAAAATATCCAAAAAAGTTCTGTGAAGTGGAGGGCTTTCGTATCTGGCATCTCTAAGGGCTTCGAAGAGGTATCAAATAAGGAAAAATTTGGGGATGAGATCACAGTCTTTGCAGATGGGCTCAAATTTTCTAAAGAGGATCTTTTGAAGATCACCGAAAAGAAAGATTGGGATAGTTTTGTGAGATTTGTTCTAGTGCATGCAAAGATTTCCGTAGAGGCCGAAAAACCTCTATCCCCACAGGAAAAACAGATCCTGGAACAAATGCAAGAGCTAAAGAAAAAAGACTAGTCCTCTATTCGGGATGAACCGATCGAGTGGTTTTTAACTTGGGGGAGGCAAAAGGTTTTTTTTGAAACCTTCTTCTAGCTTTTAGCCAAGATTGGCTTCCAAGTTTTTGTCAAAAGGGACAATGACTTGTCTTGCTTCTTTAAAATAGAAGCGGAATGCCTGTTCGAAAAATTGGGGAGATACGAACCTTGCACCCCGTTTTTGATTCAAGTAGAGAGCATTACCATATTCCCAAATGACCATTCCGTGGTGTCTAAAACCTAAAAATGAGCGGGGGGGCTCTTGGTGGATCCAGATATCCCCACAGCTCGCCTGGATGAGTTCCATTGTGGTGATTCCGCTGGAGCGGGTAATCGTCGCGTTAGAACGGTTGAACAGGCGGCTAACAACTTCATCGTTTTGTTTAGAAATCGGGTAAAAACGGAGCCGTTTAGGAGCTAGAGGGTGGCTTATAATCTGGGATACGATATCATCGACGAGCCCCTTTTCGATCCACTTTCCGGTCTGGGAGAGGATGAAGACATGGACGATAGGACCCTCTTTTGTGTCCACTAGGTTATAAAAACCTTCGATATAATCATAGAGGGCACATTTGCTCGGGTGAGAGCCAAGCATGATCGTAAATACGAGATCTTGGGGTTGTATTTGAACGCGCCCTTTATCCTCAAAAAATACAGGGGGGTGGGTGTGAATTTGGGACGCCTTAATCAAACGGAGCTTAGCCGCCTCGCTATCGATGCAAAGATCGATATCGATAGGTTGGCTATTGTTGACCGGAGGGTTCATAAAGGCTTTTCTTAAAGGGGGGGGGACAATATGGATCTGTTCGATGGGGAGGCCCGTTTTTCTTTTCCAAAAAATTTGGGGCAACTCTCCATATAAAAGGGGATCTTGTGCGTATATTTCTATACTTGTCCGCTCAAAACGGTTCAATGTTTTGATCTCTGCAAAAAAATGGGCTGTATAGTCTGTAGGCAGATCGGTAAGAACCTTTTCCACCTTGATATTCTTTTTTTTGAGCCAATTATAAAGTCTTACAGCATTTGTGATCGCCTTGGTGCCCAAAACCTGATCATCGATTACACGCTCGAAATTGTACTGGACGAGAAGCCTAAAACAATGAAAAAAAATCGACGGGGTAAAGAAGATATAGGTCAACGGATGGATCGTCGATAAAAACTCCTGCATGAAAATCCAGCCGTTGATTTGGGACGTATTCCAAATCGAGATGAAGATTTGGCCAAAAAAATTGCCAAGCCAGTCTTTCGAGACATCCTGCTCTAAAACAACCTTCGGTTCGGGGCCATTTTCCAGGCTCTCTTTGATTGCTTTAGCAGCGATTAAATGACCACTTCCCCCCGAAGAGGTGATCAATAGAATGTTGGGATGTCTCATTCTTTTTGTTTAGCAAATGGAATAATTAATTCTCAATCTTTCAGTGATAATAAGAATTCGAAATTATTGTTGGTCTTTTTTAATCTAGCCATAAACAAATTCATAGCATCCATATTTGTAAGATCTGCCACTGCGAGGCGGAATTTACAGATACGGGAATACTCATCCGGATGGTATAGATCT
>CAXNCP010000067.1:0-4988 GCA_964200935.1 Chlamydiia bacterium
CGAGGTGATATAGGAACTAATTTGAGGAGTGATCAAAATAGGGTTTCCATGAACGTAGCTATCGGTAGTGGATTTCCAGTAGCGAAAAAACACCGCCCAAGAGATAAAAGCGGCGACCAAAAGGGTAATAAAGGTGATCAAAACGGCTAATACCGCCTTATGCTTATTATCCATTAGCCACCTCCTGGAGGTAGCCACCACCTAAATTCCGGATGAGATTAATATGAAATTGGTACCGCAATCGATAGAGATTAAATATCGTAATCCATCGCTCGTAATAGCGGTTTTTCTCCTCATCCAGACGAATTTTACTCACAATCCTGTTTTTAAATAGAGATTGGGTGAGGTCGAGCTTCACCCCCTCCTCCTGGATCAAATTCTTTTGGTACTGGATTTGCAGCACAATCCCCTCGATATCGCTCACAGCATCTTTCACCTGCTGGGATGCCTTCAAAACATTTGCGTTGTATTGGTGAATACCAGCCTCGAACGCCTTGATGCTAGCGCCTAGATTCCCCTCCAAACGAAATCCTGTGAATACGGGCAGATTGAAAGATGGGAGCAATGTCGCCTCTAAGCTCTGGGGAGTAAAGACACCCCCCGTCAGGTTCTGTATCCCCAAAGAGCCCAAAATATTGATGTCGGGATAAAATAGGGTTCTAGCGATTTTGATATCCCTTTCCAGTGATTTCAGATAGAGGATCTCGGCTGCTAGGTCGGGTCTACGTTGGAGAAGACCTAACGATAGATTGCTGGGAACTACGAGTCGCTGTGTTGGCTCGTCAAAATTGCAACTGATTTCTATCGGTACATCAGGCCCCTGTCCAATCAGTACCGCCAAAAGATGGTGCTGGATCTGTTTTGCCGTTTTGAGCGTCTCCATATCCTTTTTGAGCCCCTCTATCCCTTGGTAGGCGATCTCCATCTGGATCTGATCAACAATCCGGTGCTTGAGGAGCGATTCGGTCAAAACAATGATCTCTTGTTGGGAATCGATCCATTTTTGCAGTTCGCAAATCTGTGCATTCAAGGACAACAAATTGAAATAGGTTTCAGCGACACGTGTGCTGATATCGACTTCAACGAAATACATTTTGGCTTCGCTCGATTGGAAGCGGTTAAACGCACTCATCCAGGTTTCATAAAAACGGCCCCAAATATCGACTTGGTAGGTCAAAACACCATTCAGATCGATCTGTGTAGCATTGGCAGGGATATTCGGATTTAAATTTCGGTAAAGCCCGTTTTTGGCTAAGTGTGTCCAGTTGACATCCCCCTCTACAGAGGCTTGCACCCAACGGGGCCCACCCGCCCTCCTCGCAATCTGGAAGGCCTCCTCAACGCGACTTTTGGCGACTAAAAGATCGGGGTTATTTTGGATTGCAGTCAAAATGATCCGATCTAAACAAGGATCCTCAAAAATTTCCCACCAACTTTTCGTGGGCCAAAACCCGACTACAAAAGGGCTTTGATCATCGCACTCTCGAGTCAAGGGGGTTGTTAAAGGGGCATCTTGGTAAGTATGAAGATGGGGATTGACTTTCTGATTCCAAGCACAATCTTGCAATAAAAAAAGGGTAATCACTCCAGCACTTTGCTGCAGTAACTGTTTCCATTTGGCCGATAATGAAACACAAAACCCCATCCCTCACTCCATTAACGGGTTATGAGAAATGTTTCAAGTAGCATTCCAACAAATATAGAGCAAAAGTATGTAGGGATCAGATTTTTCAATAAATAAAAGATCTACAGCGGAAACCCAAAAGTAGATCTTCTATTTTTTGCTATTTTTTCTCTTAAAGTCTTGGGAGAACGATCTCTTTTTCTTGCCCCTGGTATTTACCACCGCGATCTTTATAGGATGTGAGGCAAGAGTGGTCTGCCTTCAAAAATAAAACCTGTGCTAAACCCTCATGAGCGTAGATTTTTGCAGGTAGAGGTGTGGTATTTGATATCTCTAAAGTAACATGCCCCTCCCACTCCGGCTCAAATGGGGTTACATTCACAATGATTCCACAACGAGCATAGGTCGACTTACCGATGCAAAGTGTTAAAACATCGCGAGGGATACGAAAATACTCCATCGATACCGCAAGGGCAAAAGAGTTAGGCGGCACTATGCAAACATCTGCCTCTATATCCACAAACTCTTTTTCTTTAAACCCTTTCGGATCAACCGCAGAACAAAACACGTTCGTAAACACTTTAAAGTGTCGATCGACACGTAAATCGTATCCATAGCTGGAGAGGCCATAACTGATGATTTTATTCCCTTCATCGTCATGACGTACCAAGTGAGGATGGAAAGGTTCGATCATTTTTGAGCTTTCAACTCGCTCGATAATTTCTTTATCTGAAAGTAATCCCATAGTATTTTAAAATTACCACCTTTGGGAGAATTAAGTCTAGAAACCACCTAAAAAAAAGATCACATAAAGAAAATATAAACCTCATTTTTATGGTCGTAATTGACGAGATTTTTTTAATTTTTGAACTGACGATCTCCCCTAAATCACAATAGATTTCAAATGGTTTATTATGATATACCAACAGACAGCATGCAATTAGATCCACCTATTAAATCCTCCCCCGAAGAAAATAAGTTCAACCACGCCCTTAGGCCCAAAAATCTCACCGAGTTTGTCGGCCATCAAGAGGTGGTAGAACGGCTGAAAATTTTCATTCAAGCGGCAAAAGAGCGAAAAGAACCTCTAGGACACAGCCTACTTTATGGTCCAGCAGGTCTCGGAAAAACCTCCCTCGCACATATTATCAAAGAGGAAATGGGTGTGAATATGGTGGTTACATCCGGCCCCCTTCTGGAAAAAGCTAAAGATTTAGCTGGTATTTTGACCTCTTTAGAAGAGGGGGATATCCTTTTCATCGATGAGATCCATCGCCTTTCCAGAGTCGTAGAAGAATACCTATATCCAGCGTTAGAAAACTTCTCTTTGGATCTGCTATTGGATTCGGGACCAAGCGCAAGAAGCATCAATATTCAATTGCATAAATTCACCTTGGTTGGGGCTACAACCCGTTTTGGAGATCTTACCTCCCCCTTACGCTCACGTTTTCAATTGATCTCTCGGCTCGATTATTACTCCTTGGAAGATTTAAGCCATGTTGTTTGCTTTTCAGCAGACAAAATAGGGATTGATCTCCCCTTAAAATTAGGTCGATTGATTGCGGAACGCTCAAGGGGAACGCCTCGCCTTGCGAACAACCTACTGCGTTGGTTGCGCGATTATATTTCTGTTTGCAATCAGGGTATTTGGGATGAATCGGGGGTTAGGGCCGGTCTTGTTAAACTTGGAATTGATCTTTACGGTTTAGATTCTTTTGATCGTCGACTTTTAGAGATTATTTATATTCAACACAATGGTGGGCCTGTAGGCATATCCAACCTTGCAGCCTCTTTAGGCGAAGAGATCGCAACGATTGAGGAGGTACTGGAGCCCCATTTAATCGCCTTAGGTCTGTTGAGGCGTACCCCAAGAGGCAGAGAGCTGACCCCTCAAGGTTTAGCGCACATAGAAAAAATTAAAACAAGAGGAGTCTAAAGTATGCTGACATTGAATGTCCTTTTGTGGTTAGGAAGTTTTTTTGGCCTACAAGAGGCTAAAGAAGAAAAAATCCTCCCAAAAAACGACCCAAAAGTTCAAGTGAAAGTTTTGGTCAAAGGGAGAGTTCCGGCCCTTTTCTTAGATGTAAAAGGGGAATTTGAGGTGATCGACTCGAGAAATGGTCGACGCCAGATCAAATCCTACTCCCCTAAAAAGGGGACACTACAGATCAAAGACGGGATCAAATGGATTGAGTCTTTTTGGGGTATTCACCAGATCAAAGTGATCCCAACCCTCAACGATCCGGTTCTGATCGATGGTGTCGAGTATTTTGGTAACATCGAGGTGATTGCAGCGGATAATCTTTTGCATGTGATCAACGAAGTAGAAGTTGAGGACTATGTCAAATCCTATTTGATCCACCATTTTTGCGATAAACCCTACCCCCGATCTGTTTTGGAGGCGGTGAGTATTGTGGTGAGAACCGATATCTACCATACTTTAATGCGCAACAAACAGGCGTTTTTTCATTTGGATGCAAAAAAAGTGGGTTACCAGGGTGCTTCACTGCGCGGACTTTATCCGGTGATCGACCGATCTGTCGATCAGACCAAACATAAAATCATGCTTTTTAAAGGTCGCCCATTCCCAGCTGCCTGGACAGAACACTCTGCAGGACAAACCGCCTCTTATAAAGCGGTTTTCAGACAAAACTTCGATTGCCCAACTGGGGCCTACGCACCTCTCGCTTTGCAAAATAAAGAGGAGACTAAGTGGACAAAAGAGATCCCTATCGAGGAGATCACCGAAAGGTTTGGCCTCTCCTCTGTAAAAAAGGTGGATTTATTCATCGATCACGATTCTGAAAAGGTCTACGCAGTCCGTTTTTTTGACCGGACAAAACATGTGGATGTCCCGATCAACGAGCTGAAAGGGATTTTGCCCAGCAACAATTTCAAAATCGACGTCACACCCCATTCATTAAAATTCCACGGCTGGGGTAAAGGGCTCGGTGTAGGTCTTTGCCTTTATAATGCAACAAGGCTAGATTCTGAGGGTGCTGGAGTGGAAGAGATTTTAAAAAGTGCGTTCCCACAGACCAATTTAGAGGTAAAAAATGCAGTACCTGAACTCATAGCTCAAATTGTGGAAGAGGAGCCGATGCTCTGGTACACCAAAAAAATCAGCGCTCTAAACGACTGATTCTTCGATAAAAAAAAGGGCAAATAGCTGTTTGCCCTCTTTACAAAAAAAACCTCCTATAAAAAATTTTTATCCCCTAAAATTGGCTCAAAGACTACTTTTAGGGGGTTTTTATGAAAAAAATATTCCAAATCCAAAAGCCTTTTCTTCTCCACTTACTCGTCTCTTTGGGGCCGATCTTCTCTTCATCTTTACCCCTAACACCCCTCTTTTCACATCAAA
>CAXNCP010000068.1:0-4980 GCA_964200935.1 Chlamydiia bacterium
AATCTTCGATCGATGTAGATTTGATTGTACTCCATAAGCTCAAAGAGCTCTCCCTGAATCTATTTGAAAAAGCCTCTTTAGAGAATTGTTTAGTCAAAAACATCCATCAAAAAGTGCTCTCATACTCCTTTTTAGGGCGTACGAAAATAATTCAGATTCCAGGCGTATTAAAAACAGATGCCATTGAACCGGTAAATCTATTTATGACCAAGGAGCTGAACAAAAAACAAAAAGGGCCTTTCAAAGACTCAAAAGAAAAGCAATTTTATATAGACCTGTCATTCAAATGGAATCAGTTCTATCATCGGTTAAAGACAAACGGAACTTATCTCGAATTTTCTAGCGATGCAACGATCAGAAAAAAAGAGTACCTGGAGGTTAGCAATCTTTTATTTCTTGCAATTCAAGAAATAGAAAAATTGCCGTTTGATATCAAGGGAGAGGTTATTGGCAGTTTACCCCTCATCATTTGTGAAGACATTGATAAGTGTAAGACCGGACTCTTGAGTCGTATTCACCACAATATTCTCCCTTTTTGCATACAAAACCAAAATAAAGCCCATCTCCCCTTATTTCCTCTAAGCATACTTCATGGGGTGAAAAATCATCTGGTGCAAAGGACGCTAGAAGAGGTATGCAATGGACAGATCGATGTCCACTTTAGAAACGCATTCTTCCAACTGATGCAAAAAATTGAAGGGCTTGGCCTGACCCAGCAAGAACTTTTAAAACCCGAAATGCTCACCGATTTGCTGATCCGAAGGGGGTATACTCATGGCACGCTCCCCTACCAGCCGATTTACAAAAAAAATAAAGACCAATTTTATTCCTTCAAATACCTGATTCAAGAGACAATTCAGTGTTACAGCCAATTGAGCGACGATGAAAAAGAGCTTTTAAGGTTTGAGCTTTTATCGTGGACTGACTGGAAACTAGGGGTATTCGATCAAATTTACGATTTACTAGCCAGGCTACAAAAAAAAGCACTATCAAAACCCATCCACTATAGGCAGTTTTTAATAGACAACACCAAGGATGTTCTTGGAAGTCTTTACCTTCTCTACCCTTTAGCCCATCTACCATCAAAAGAGGAATTTGTTCGCGTTTGCACAAAAAATCTTTTGAAAGATTTAATCATCAACGATAAAAATGGGATGCTTTCTGAATTTGGGGCAATCCTATTATTACAAACTATCGGTCTATTTGAGATCGAAAAAAATCCAGGGTCTTTGAAATACCATTTGTTAGAACAAGCCGGATCGAATATTCATCTGGATCAACTTGTTGAGAAACAACTTCAACAAAAAAAAATCCTTCGGGAACAAATCCCCGAGAGTCTGATCTGCCTATCCATAGAACATCTTAGAGAAAATCCCGAGACAATCCTATCTCTAAAACAAGATCAGATCCTCGAATTGCATCAGCATATTGAAGAGCTTAGCTTACTTTGCCTTCGGGTGGTCCCTTTTGATGCATTTGATCAATACAGTAGCTGGCCCCTTGTTTTTAAATTCAATCGACAAGCCGTATTAAATCAACTCACCCATGAGGATCCACAAAAAAGGATTCGCCTAGGTGATATTGAGCCTAAAATCATCGATCTCAATTTTTTGATTTTCCTTCTCAATAGCGCCTCGTTTTTAATTTCCCCAAAAGATTTTTGGAGAATTGTACCGGTGGAGCTCTACCAAAACCTTGAGCTGATCCATGTTTTGACCGATTTTACCCCATTTTTGAGAACTGCCCCAAAGTCGATACTCAAAAATGAAACGATTGCTCGTCATGCCTATGAAAAAAGCCCGCTAGCACTCAAGTTTTTTGATTTACCCCCCCTCAAATCGACGCAATTACGGATTGAAAAATGCGTACATGACGTATTAGTGGTGCAAGGAAAGAGCCTCGCCCATCGTTTGGCGCCCAAGATGGGGCAGAGTATTTACATTATGAAATACACGACAATATTGTCCCTAGTTTTTCGGCTGCTTTATATCGGACCATTAGGCCCCTTAAATCTTTTTGAAAAAGGGCTCTATTCTATGACTTTATCCACGATCTTGATAAAAAAGGGGATGGATACTATCTATCTTAAGGGTTAAACTACGTGAGTTTTTAAAATCCCCAGGATATACCGATCGCTCCATATTGGAGATGTTGCTTGAAGAACTGTCCTTCGCTGTTTCCATTATGGTATTGGGCATAAATACGCACTTTGCGGCCCACACCATGGAGTTTGCTCCACTCGTAACCTACAAGAGCATTCACACTGAAACGCCAATCGGTGGTCTGCCAATTTTGGACGTCTACCGCTATGAATGGACATCCAAAAAGACGGTGATAGTTGATTTTTTTACCAAACCATCTCCCCTCAAATCCATATTCCACGTAGAAATTGCCCATAGGATAAGAGTCACAGTAATGGACAATCCAACCAGGACCGGCATAAACACGAAGTCCCTCGCTCACTTGATAGGCTGACATGAACTCCAAAACTTCAAAACTAGGGTTCACCCGATAAACAGGCTGATTAGCGTATAAAAGATTACATATGTACTCATCGCCAAGGTGGGTAGAAATGTGGTAGAAAGTGAGACGGAAAGACCAGCGACCAAAGGCTAAAGAGATCGGTAACGCAGCCAAATAGTCTGAGTTGTCCAAACGGGCCCACTCATTTCCTCTACCATTGGGGGCGTCCATATTGAACACCGTCCATACACAGGCGGCAAAATCGATCTGCAGATCTGCACCCCAAGCCCCGATATTATTGAAGCGAAAAATGGGGAAGAAATCTCCTAAGGAAACGGCAACGGTATCCTTAGCAAGGAAATCTGATCCAAAACGATACGCTAAAGAGTAGTTGGGTGTTCTTGGATTAGCAATCAAGGGTTGGAAAAGGACTGTCGATTCGGGAAACCATATACCACTTACACGCTCGCGCCCAGCCCTCGATTCAATCTGTGCGATTCCGGGCTCAGGAAATGGTCCCTCCTTCACCTCAACCGATTCGATATCGGGCAAATCACGTACGAAAGAGATCAACGCTTCTCGAGTTATGTAACTGTTGGGCATATTGTAGAGATAAACTTTACGATCTTTGACCAAAACAAGGATCCCTAGTTCATAATAATGTGTATCTATTAAGGCCTGAATATACCCCTCTAAATAGGTATCTTCAGCACTAGACAACTGTCCAGGAGGAATATTATCAGAGCGTGTTAGAAAATTAGGATTTTTTCCATCCTTGTATCCCCCAACATAAACTTTATCTGAAAGTGATCCCGAAAAAAGACAAAATGGGATCAAATAAAGTATCCAACGCATGCTTTCGCTATGCCAAATAGTAAAGGGTTAGGCACGAAAATTTTCAAAATATTGAAAAATAAATAAAAGTATTTTTACTTATTTTAATCTATCCTCCGAAAAAAAGGCTTCAAAAAAGATTAGTTCGCAAGCTATCTATATTATCGTTTTTTTTATAAAATGCGTCGCTTTTGTTTTTACAATAGACTCACCCCCGACTTTTACAAATTCTTCGGATTACGATAGCGAAGGGGTTTTTTTGGGAAAAAAAAGGGGATGGGTAAATAGATCGAATTGGGAAACTCTAGTAGGGACTAAAAAAAGGACAAATCCCTCTTCCCTAGAAAATTGGTCTATGGCATATTCTTAAGTGTCCTTAGTGAATAGTGCTTTAAGAAAAGCACTCGTGCTGGTCTTGGACCAAGTCGATATTCTAAAGGAAACTTCCCTAGAAAGGGACCATAGCTCAGTTGGTCAGAGCAGGCGACTCATAATCGCTTGGTCGCAGGTTCAAGTCCTGCTGGTCCCAAAAAAAAGCCCTGCTTGAAGCAGGGCTTTTTGCTTGATTAGTTTTGATTCTGACTTTGCATATGAATATGATTGATTGTCTCGTGCTTTTTGATAAAAAACTCTTGATAATCTGCAGCAAAAGCGGCAAAAATATTGATCATTTTCTCATCAGCCGGAAGAGATTCACCTGCCGGATTGATACTCCAGATTGAGGCATCTCCGAAAGGCTTACCTGCAAATTCGACACATTTTTCGTAATCTTCATCTAAAGAAAACAACATGAAATTGCATCTTTCGCTATTGAGATAGGCATTTGCAAATACTTTTCCATTTCCATCTTTAAACGCAAATTTCGCCCTGGAATTGCTCCAAAATTTTCCGCAAATCATCCCTACTTTTACATGACCCTCATATAAATCCATCGCAATCGCCCATGGCAACACCAAACCCAATGAGAATGGGCGGGTGATCGCACGGATGATAAGCTTATCACGTTCATCATAGTAGTCGTAAAAGTACCTTGGGGTTAAAAGACCGGTGCGTACCACTTTCCCGGTGGCTACTCCATCCTTACGAACTGTAAAATTCACTGTGTAATCCAGCGGGGATGATCTTTTAGTGATTTTCCATCCATTCATAAGAGAATCGATACAGTAAAGATTCGATATAAAGAACAAACAACCAAATAAAGTCCAAATTTTCATAGAGAAATCCAATGTAAAAAGCGAAATTTATGGTACTTATTTTCTCAATTTTCATAAAGAAAGAGTGTGCTTTTTTTCATGAATTATAGGTCGCAAAACTCAAAGAAGGTTAATTTCAAACCAGATAGGTCATCAACGAACATTCCAATTCAATACCGGTGAAAGCTTTTTGATCAGAACAAGTAGACCCAATATCTTTAGAAAAAATCGGGCTTAAATCTAGCCCATACAGGCAAATAGAAACGCCAAGAGCCGTTTTTTAATTGGAATATTTCTTTGATTAGAGTGGAGTGTATCTTTATGAGCATTTTTAGGTTGCGCCTGCTGGGTTAGGTCCTCTATGAATTCAAATGATCGTACTCTCCTATATCCATGATGATTATCTTCAAAAAATGAGGAAAACGGAGGGAGCTTATTGGAATTTTTGTAAGCGCTTGGCCTACCATCTAAATGATCGCGTTCTGCTAGG
>CAXNCP010000069.1:0-4957 GCA_964200935.1 Chlamydiia bacterium
AATTTAAAACAATCTTTTTAAAAAATCCCTAATTGCAGATTTATATATCTAACTTGGTGCCTGTTGTAAAATTCTATAGATTTTATGATCTTGTTGCGTCGGGAATATTATTTCATCCGGTTGTTGCAAGTCTAATGCCATCTTTGGCAAGATGAAAACCTAGAAACTGTTTATTTTTGGATATTTTTTTCATGTTGACCGTTCATGAGTTGTTGTCTAAGTACAAAGAGCCTTTGAGTTTAGAGCTCATAGCTGGCTCTGAGGGTCTCAAGGAGAAAAAAATCATCGTCCCAGAGGTGGAGCGTCCAGGCCTTGCCCTTTGTGGTTACCTTAAGCACCGTTCTGAGCGGAGGCTTTTGGTGTTCGGCAAAATTGAGATCGAGTATCTAAAAGATATTAGCTCTTTAGAGCGTAAAGAGCGTCTGATTCAACTTTTTGGAAAAAGATTGCCTGCCATTTTGGTTGCAAGACGCTATCGTCCCCCCAAAGAGCTGATCGAAATGTGCAACGAAAAGCGCATACCCCTTTTTCGCTCCAGTTTATCAACAATGAATCTCATCACCCGTTTGACTGTGATTCTTGTGGAAGAATTTGCCCCTACAATCTCCTGCCACGGTACGCTTGTTGAGGTATTCGGTATAGGTCTATTGATTCAGGGAAATTCGTCCGTGGGAAAAAGCGAAGCGGCCCTGGGATTGATCGAAAGGGGGCACCGCCTCATTGCCGATGATGTGGTCCTTGTGTCGAAGAAGAAGGGTGGATACCTTGAAGGAACCGGCCCAGAATTAACTCGCCACCTTTTAGAAATTCGGGGGATCGGTATCATCAATGTCGCCCATCTCTACGGTGCCGTTTGTATTTCCGAGTCAAAGAAAATCGACCTGATTGTAAAGCTTGAGCAGTGGGATGACACCCATTTTTATGATCGGATTGGCCTTGAAGAGAAATACTGTGAACTACTCAATATAAAAGTCCCTTTTTACATCATGCCCGTAAAGCCTGGACGTGATGTGGTATTACTACTAGAAACGATCGTACTGAACCATCGCTTGAAGGAGACAGGGTATAATTCTGCAAAAGAGTTTAATGTCCGGTTATTGGATACTCTTTCAAAGAAAGCTTGTTCTAAAGAAACACCCTTAGATATACTTTAAAGGCGATAAATGATGAAATGCGACTCTTCAGCTGTATTTGAGGGCAAGCCTATATTGAAAGGTGTTGCGTGCGGTTCACTCTATTTTTACGAAGAAGAGTCGGTATTTTTGAGTGAAGATTTTTCGACCCCTATCGACGCTGAAAAGGAGATCGAAAAATACCATCGGGCGATTTTGATCACAAAAAAAGAGCTCGGCATCCTTTTAAAAAGGCTTAAAGATTTAAAAGACCAAGAATCAGTTGCCATTTTCGACGCCCATCTGATGATCTTGGAAGATCCTTTTTTTACCCAGCAAGTAGAAGAGGGTATCCAACAGAACAAATTATCTGCCCTCAACTCTTTGAAGAAAAATCTCGATCTCTTTGTAACTGCTTTAGAGAGAAGTGAGGATCCTTTTTTTAAAGATCGGATCGTTGACATGAAAGATTTGGCGATGCGCATCGCTCTCCATCTTCATGGGATGGAACCTAAAATCCCAGCCGAGTTTCATGGTGCGATTGTTTGCATGAAAGAGGTGACCCCTTCAATGGCTGCGCAAGCAGCGTTGAAAGGTGTGAGGGGGTTCATTACCCTTAATGGGAGTAGTGCATCGCACACATCGGTTGTTTTAAAGAGTCGCGCCATTCCCCATGTGATTTTAGAAAAAATCTCTTATCTTGCAGCATACCAGACTAAAGAGGTCCTTTTGGATGGAAAAAAAGGGGTCATCTTTGTCGAGCCGAGCGCCGATTTGAAATTCTCTTACCAGCAACAAGATCCCCAAGCATGCCCTGTACTAGCCTCTAAAAATTGGGTAGATACACTGGATGGGAAATCCATTTCAGTTTTTTCCACATTTGATGGAGTCGAGTATTCTAAAGAGTTGAAAAACGGGATTGGCCTTTATCGGACAGAGTTCATTTTACTGCATGATCGTGAAGTTGCATTTTGTGAAGAAAGGCAGGTATTGCTTTATGAGTCGATCATAGAGGATGTACAACCGCATAAAGTCGTTTTTAGATTATTTGACCTTGGTGGAGATAAAAATTTTCTCCATGACTACAGCGAAAAGACCAAACATTTGCGTTCGATCCGTTATCTATTTGCCCGCAGTGAAATTTTAGAGCTACAGATCCGCTCACTCATCAAGGCATCAACGGGGAAAACCCTTGAGATTTTGATCCCTTATGTCACCTCTTTGGAGGAGGTACAAATGGTGCGGCAAGAAATCGAATCGGTTCTAAAATTGCTTGAAAGCGACTGTGTGGTTCGCTTGGGAGCTATGATAGAAACGCCTTTGACCTCTAAGGTATTGGATCAAATTTTGGAACAGGTAGATTTTATTGCAATTGGAACAAATGATTTGACCCAATCTTTGATCGAAATTCACCGTGATTCACCCGATTTTTGTTCCTACCAACCTGATCTATTCAAAACGATCAGTCAGGTGATTGAGGGGGCAAAAAAATGGGAAAAACCAGTAAGCGTTTGTGGCGAAATCGTATCGAACCCTATTTTTACCGAGCTTTTGATTGGATTAGGTGCCACCGATTTTTCTTGTTCTTTTCACGAGATACCCCAAGTCAAGAAACGGATAGCTGCAGTTTCTTTTAATGAGGCCAGGGATTTGGCAAATGCAGTTTTTAAGGCGGAAAATTCTGAAGAGGTGAAAAACCTCTTATCAAAAAATTTCTACACAACCGTTGCTTGACCACTAGTTCCAAACAACGGTATACGATTAAAATCCGAATGGGAGACCTTGAACACTATTTAAAGGATTATCCCCTTCCATTTTCTTCTCTGCGTCTTCATAAGCCGCTTTGATTAAGTCTTGAAGCCCTTCGATGTCGTCCGGGTTGACACACTCTTTTTTAATAGAGATTTTTTTCAAACCCTTTTCACCGGTTAAAACGATCTCAACGAGCTGGTTTGGGGCAAATCCCACATACTCTTTAGATTTCATTTCTTCCCCGAGACGGGCGAGTTGCTCTGTAAATTGTCTTTGATCCCGTTTTTTCTTCAAAAATCCGCTTCCCATAAGATCCTCTCGATATTTATTTTTTCGTTCGTGTTATTGAATCGTGGCGTTCCATTCAACGATAGCAAATTGGATGAGATTTTGGTGACGCACGCTAGTCGGCAAAATTGTCGCGGATGTGGAAGGGGATGAATCACCAGGTTTGATGCTTTTAAGGGGCTCTACAATCTCTTCCACCGACCGCTTTTGTAATGGAATGGTTGAGCCTTGTTGAGTAAGAAGATTGGTGGATTCGGCCGGTTGCGGGGCAGCATCTGGAATATTTGATACCTCTTCTCCATCGGTAGAGGTTGATGCCGTTGAGGAAAAGTCGCTGTTGTGTGCAGGTAGTGGATCCTTTTCAGTCTGGGCAACCTCCAGCATTTTTTTCCCAACGATCGTTGGATAGTTTGTTGTGCCCTCTTCAAGATCTTTTTCAGCTGGGGGGTTAGCATCTAAAGAGAGCGTAGGGGATGATGCAGTTTCTAATAGCAGATTGAGTGTATCAGCATTTTTTGAAAGGGGGGCCTCAAGGCGCATTTCAAGCCCTTCTAAGCGCTCGATCAAGGTGGTAATTCCCGGGTTCATCCCTTTTTTCATCAGAAGAATAAGGAGGGATTCAAACTGCTGCTGTGAGAGAAAAGGGCGCGTAGGTTGGTGGAAAAAGGGATAGATGAGCTCTACCATTTCGAGCAAATTAGCCTGGGTATACTGCTTACTGAGCGACTGATAACGCAAAGATTCATCGATGCTCAGATGGTACGCTTTTGCTTCTAAACAGCCTTGAAGTGCCAATAGGTGGTTGCGAAAATGTTCGGCCAAGTCCTCGATCAGTAGAGAGGTTTCTTTACCAGACAAGAGTAAAGAATTGGAGGCAGCAAGAAGAGATTCGATCGAGCGGCTTTGAATCGCAATATCGAGAGCAAAAAGCCCCTCTTTAGAAACTTTCCCTAAACTTTCCCGGGTCACGCTGATGGAAAGATTCCCATTTGAGGTGCAAAAAAGCTGATCCAGCAAAGATTCTGCATCTCTCATACTCCCTTGCGCTGTTTCGGCAATCAATGAGAGGGCTGCAAAGTCGGCACTATAGCCCTGATCTTTGGTAATCGATTCTAATTTTTTTACAATTGTGTCGAGAGGAATTCTTTGTAAGTCAAATTTTTGGCAGCGGCTTTGGATTGTTAACGGAACCTTGTGGGGTTCGGTAGTGGCAAAAAAGAATTTAACATACGAGGGGGGTTCTTCTAATGTCTTTAAAAGAGCGTTGAACGCCTCTTTGGTCAACATGTGCACTTCATCGATCAAATAAACACGAAAGCGCCCTTTTGGGGGGGCAAAAGCAACCCCTTCACTGATGAGGCGGATGTCATCGATTCCCCGATTGGAGGCACCATCAATCTCCATTAACTCCATAGATGCGCCGCTCAGCATCTGTAGACAGCTGGAACAGCAATTGCAGGGCTCAAGGTCTACAGTCAGGTTTTCACAGTTGATGACCCTTGCAAAAAGGCGGGCGATGGTCGTTTTCCCCGTACCACGCGTTCCGGAAAAAAGGTAATTTGCGGCCACACGTCCATTTTTGATCGCATTTTGCAGTGTATCAACAATGATTTTTTGTCCAAAAACATCTTTGAAGAGTTTAGGCCGATACTTGCGGGCGATGGGTTGATACATTTGCATACTCTCTTTAGTCTACCCGATTTTCAAATTCTAAAGAACTTAGAATTTTCCTGTGAAAATATTTTATTTTATAAAAATCGCATTCAAGATTCTGTTTGAATGGATTCGTTTCCCCAAAAGGGTCC
>CAXNCP010000070.1:0-4904 GCA_964200935.1 Chlamydiia bacterium
AATCACCACAACGGAGGGTCCCCACTCGGGTGGATCCACAAAGTACGAATCCTTGAAATCGGCAAGTTCTTTAGATGTCAAAGTCACGATTGAACCAAAAAACCGCCCCATTTTAGGAAAAGAGCCATGAAATTCCCGGATGATCCCCTCATAGATAAATAGATCGTGTGCGTCGTTGAGGATAAGAGGACAAACATGAAAAGGGATTTTTTGACTTTTATAAACAAAAAAAGGGTGCACTTGACATCCGTGAAGCTCCACTAAAACTTGAAACGAGACGAAAGGATCAAGAAGGATCCTTTTAGAACCAAAACCTAGCTCCCCTTTTGCCGTCAATGCGCGTAATGTTTCCATCGCTTTATTGGCAGCAATCCAAGTGGTTTTTTCCCCCTCTTTTAAACCAAAGGCAAATTTTTTCGGATCATTGCCTTGGACTAAAAGATATTTCATGCACTAACAGGCTCTTTTTTGGATAAGTTTTGCTTTTCTTCGTGCGAAAGTTTTCTAAACGGGGTCGTCACAGTGGCCAAAGAAAAAGGTCTCACTCTGCCGTTTTCTAGACAATCGGAACAGCAGCACCCCTTTTGTGCCTCTATACACTCAGGGCAAGCTAAAATGAGATCATTGCAATCCATATTAGCACAATTATAGTAAGAGTCGGCCGGTTTTTGACAAAATTGGCACTGGGCAATAGGTTCGGCCTTATCCTCACTGATAGGGATCACCATCCGGTCATCAAACACAAAAAGCTTCCCCTGCCACGCCCGATTTCCGTTGTCGAGCCCATAGCGGATTACCCCCCCTTTGAGCTGGTAGACATTTTTAAATCCCAATTTGATCATCAAGGCGGAGTAGAGCTCGCAGCGTATACCTCCGGTGCAGTACATCATGACTTTAGTCTTATCGGTGTCGTATTCTTTTTTTAAATCTTCTGCATAGGCCGGAAACTCCCTAAATTTGTTCAATTTAGGCAAAAGAGCCCCGTCAAAGTGACCCACCTCCCACTCATAGTCATTACGGGTATCGATGATGATGGTATTTTCGTCCTTCTCTTGGATCATCTTTTCCCACTCTTTTGACTCAAGGTGCACCCCTTTTTTTGTGGTATCTACAATCTGATCCATCGCTACAAGTTGCTTTCGGTATTTTACGATGAGTTTTGCAAATGGATGGGATTTATGAGAGTGGATTTTAATGTCGGCTGTGGAAAAATTTTTTAAAACATAGGAGGTGTAGGCCTCGAGGTGCTCGGAAGGGACGGAACACTGGGCGTTGATCCCCTCTTCAGAGATATAAATACGCCCTTTCCCCGAAAAAGATTCAAGAAAACTTTTATGTTCCTTAATCATTTTTTGAGGATCGTCTACTTTGGTGAACGCATAAAAGGCTAATACTTTGATTGTTTCGGCTGCGTGCATAAAAAAAAACCTTAAATTCGACAATGAATGTACCATATCCGGGTTTTTACTTGTTTAAAAACTTGCCAATCCGTAATATTGGAGCTTCGATACGTCAGACAGTTAGGAGAACTATGGCTCGTTATCGCGGCCCAAAAAATCGAATTGCTCGCAAGTTCGGCGCAAACATCTTCGGAAGACGCAAAAATCCACTCGCAACAAAGAGCAACCCACCCGGTATGCATGGCGCGAAGAGAAAGAAACGCTCCGACTTCGGCAATCAGTTACATGAAAAACAAAAGCTCGCAAGCTTTTACGGTGTTGTCCCCTTGAAAACTCTTAGCCGCTATTATAAAGAGGCTCTTAGAAAAGAGGGTAACACTTCTGATCTCTTCATTCAGCAACTTGAGTCCCGTTTGGACGTTGTAGTTTACAGAATGAAATTTGCACCTACCATCTTCTCAAGCCAACAGCTCGTTTCGCACGGGCATGTTTTGGTCAACGGAAGAAAGGTGAACATCCGTTCTTACCAAGTGAAGCCAAATGATGTGGTCACTCTTAAAGAAAAAACTTTAGAGTTGTCCGTAATCAAGGATTCTCTTGCAAGCTCAAGAGAGTTGCCTGCTTATGTCAGCTTTGACTCACAAACAAACAAGGGTTCCATCTTGATCCTCCCATCGTTGGATCAGGTATCTTTCCCTCTGCACATTAACGTTCCTGTTGTTTGCGAGTACCTAGCTTACACATCATAATAGATGAAAGAGCATAATTTAGAGCCACTTGTTGGCTGTCACAACTCCGCCGCTGGCGGAGTACATAATGCTCTCGTAGAGGCCAAAAGCTTTAATGCCACGGCCTCTCAACTCTTTACAAGCAACCAAAAGCAATGGCGCGGCAAAAAAATCTCTGATGAAGAGGTCCAAAAATGGGAGAAGGCGAAAGCCGAATCTGATGTCAAAGTCATCATCAGCCATGACGGTTACCTCATCAATCTTGGTTCTCACGATTCCGAACTTTTAGGAAAAAGCCGGCTCGCTTTTGTCGAGGAGATCGAACGCTGCTTAGCTTTAGACCTAGACTTTTTGAATTTCCATCCAGGGACCGCAACGGACAAAAATCCCGAGCGATGCCTTGATACCATCATCGAATCACTCCTTTTTTTTGCCCCCCTCTTTGAAAATCATCCCAAGCTCAAGCTGGTTTTAGAGACTACTGCTGGCCAAGGGAATACCGTTGGTCACACTTTTGAGCATATAGACTATATTTTAAAAGGGTGTCGACATAAGGTGCCGGTCGGTGTTTGCATCGACACCTGTCACATTTTTGCCGCGGGCTACGACATCCGCACCGAAAAAGCGTTCGATCATACGCTCAAAGAATTTGACAAAGTGATTGGACTCAAGCATCTTTATTGTATGCATTTGAACGACTCGCTCAAGGAACTGGGTTCTAGAGTGGATCGCCACAGCTGTTTAGGTTTTGGGCAGATCGGGATAGAGGCGTTTAAGTTTGCGATGCAAGACGAGAGGTTAAAACATTTGCCTAAATGTCTTGAGACTCCTGAAAAGGAGGCACGCTGGGAAGATGAAATTCAGATGCTCAAAGATTTTTACTACGAAAAACACTAGTCACTAGCAAGGATATTCCATGATGGTTGATACAAAGCTCAAACGGACGAAAGTATCCGATATCGACTCCGATCTCATTGGCAAACATCTGTTTGTCCAGGGATGGATCCGCACCTGTCGCTCACAAAAAGGGGTCACCTTCATTGAGCTCAATGATGGCTCATCCATTAAAAATATCCAGCTCATCTCCAATAAAGAAATCCCTCTTCTAACTGGAACATCTATTTCTGTAACCGGTGTTTTAGTCAAAAGCCCCTCCCCAAAACAGCCTTACGAGATTCAAGTAGAACATCTCGAGGTGATTGGTGAGGCAGACAGCACTTTTCCCCTACAAAAAAAGGGGCATACGCTCGATTTTTTAAGGGAGATTGCTCATCTACGACCGCGCACAAACACTTTTGGAGCCGTATCAAGGGTGCGCAGCAGGATGGCCTTTGCCGTGCATGAGTTTTTCCAGAATAGAAACTTTTTTTATGTGCAAACACCTGTGATCACCTCTTCTGATTGTGAGGGGGCTGGCGAACTCTTTGAACTTGTCAGTGAAACCAAAAACTTTTTCGGTAAAAGGGCCTTTTTAACCTGCTCGGGTCAGTTGAATGGAGAATGTTACGCAACCGCTTTAGGTGAAATATACACATTCGGGCCTACCTTTAGAGCCGAAAACTCCCATACATCACGCCACTTAGCTGAGTTCTGGATGATTGAGCCCGAAATGGCTTTTTATGAGCTCAAACAAAACATGGAATTAGCAGAAAGTTTTGTCAAACACCTTGTAAAATCTGCGCTGGACAACTGCCAAGATGACCTTAACTTTTTTGAAGAGCGCTATGAGAAAGGATTGAAAGAGCGACTTGAAATTGTCTTGAAGAAACCGTTTGAGAGAATCTCCTACACCGATGCGATCGAAATCCTCTTGAAATCGGGCGTTCAATTTGAGTACCCGGTTGAGTGGGGCAAGGACTTACAATCTGAGCACGAGCGCTACATTGCCGAAAAGGTGGTTGGCGGTCCCGTTATCCTCTACAACTACCCAAAAACGCTTAAGCCTTTTTATATGAAAGCCAATTCTGATGGAAAGACAGTTGCATGCATGGACGTTCTGGTCCCTAAGATTGGAGAAATCATTGGCGGTTCACAAAGAGAAGATGACCTTTTGAAGTTGGAAGAGGGGATCCGCTCCCACGGGCTCAACCCCGCGGACTACGATTGGTACCTTGACCTGCGACGCTATGGGACCGTCCCCCATTCAGGATTTGGTCTCGGTTTCGAGCGGGTGGTTCAGTTTATTACCGGAATGGAAAACATCCGGGATATCATCGCCTTCCCAAGGGCTGCAGGGCTCTGTTCTTTCTAGAAATTTTAAAATAATATTTGCGGCTCAACCCTTTAAACTGTTCAGCCGCAATAGGCTAGAAAGTCCCCTATTTTTTTAGGCAAATATTCAATCTTTTTTGATACAATCATAGATATATGGCAGATAACATCCATCCATCCCACAATAGCTCGTATAGAGAGTACAAAGGGACTGTAGGTAAAGACCCCTCTAAGAAATTTGATGCAGGTGATACCGGTGGATCTGGTGCTATCCATGACTCAAAAGGGGGAGATTCCCACTCCTCTTTTATCCAGAAGATGTTCCCAAATATCTCGGAAGCTGACGCAAAAAAGTTTATAAATAATCTTATAAACAGCCTTAATCAAGAGATTCAAAAGGATAAGCAACGTTCAAAAGAGCGGCTTCAAAGGCTAAGAGAAGATGACGAAGGATGAGATGATTTTTGAGGGGGAGCCGGGAATTCGCCTGGATCAGTTCCTCACCTCAAGCTATCCCGTTTTCTCCAGGGCCTATTTTGAAAGGGTTATCGATCAGGGTCACGTC
>CAXNCP010000071.1:0-4826 GCA_964200935.1 Chlamydiia bacterium
ACAGGCGATCGAGGGGGCATAAACCCATTTTTTTGTCTCAATATCATAAAAATCGATAGTCAGATCGATCTGCCCTCTTGTGAACGGTTTAGGATCCAAAAATCGGACAAGCTTTTGATTGCGATTCAAGTAAAATAAAAAGTCATCTATGATTCGTTGAACCAAAAAGACCGCTTTTGTTTTGTCTAACGAGTAATTAGAATTAAAATTCAAAACCACTTTTTTGATCTGGCTCTGGTAGTTGCCCCCAAAAGAGGTGGGCTCTAGACTGTACCTCTCTTTGATCTCTAAATTAAAGTCAGAAATGAATGTATCCATCTGATCGGATAAATGGGGATTTGGCTCCTTAGAGCAACCCAAAAGAAACAGATAAAGGACCACTTTGAAATATAGGCTAAGCTTCATTCTGGTCAGGATACTTTGTTAAATATTCTTTGACAAGATTGGACAGAGCTTTTTTATAGGTAGCTCCTAAAAAAGAATGATCAAACAAATGGCTACTACCCTCTTCGATGTCCAATCGTACGATTGCAGCCTCACGATAGTAGCCGTCCCTCATAATTCCACTAAAATCGATCATAGGCACCAGGTCAGCTTTCGAGACAAAATTGATCACCCTTTTCCCCATCCATTTTGGGATCAACCAGGCAGCTCCAAAAGAATAGATTTCGATCCGCTCTCTTTGTTCGTCTGTAAGATCTTTCAAAGCCAAAGAGGTTGTCAAAGCCCCCCTACTATGCAAAATAATTACAATTTTTTTATCTGGTTTTTGCAAAAGAGTTTGGATGTAATTTTCAATCAAACGGCTCCCACGCGTTTTAAAACCCAAAAATTCCTTCACTGCATTGATGATATCCCTTCCAAAACCTTCAGTCGCAAGATGCACACAAGAAATTTTTTGCTGTAGCATCTCGGATAGCTCATAGCAAATAAATTCAGCGATCGGTTTAGGGGTGCAAATGCCATTCACAAATACGATCGAACGCTCCTCATCTTTAAGAGCTTCCTGAACACAAAACACATGATCGACATCAAAATCTTCCGGAGGATCTACCCCCATCAAATCGGCACCAAAATGGCGCAGCCTTAAACCCCATAACAAGGGAATAGGCAGATGTTTTCCGACAAAATCGGTGATCTGACCCAGCAAATATTTATCTGCTTGTGGAAACCTCACTCTCAAAAGCCTACCATCCGGATCGCAATATTTTATCGGGTTATTGAGGCAAAAATGTCTCCTATTCAAAGAAAGATCGTACCCCATAGGATCGACACTCAAAAATTTTCCCGCTTCTGGATCGTAAAAGCGATGATCAAAAATTGAGAGACTAATCTTTTCTAAAAACCTTTTTCCACCATACCTCCACGGGCTTATCGGCCGGTTTTTTCTTTCTATCTCGCTAAAACCACTATAGGTAATCAACTCTTTGACTTTTTTTGTTTTGTGATCCTTAAGAAGAATGATATTTCCGAAAAGGTCTTGATCCACAAAAAAACCTTTTCCGTTTTGATAAATAAACAAAGTACCAGGATTGGGCTGATCTGGAATCGACTCTACCATTCTAAAATCAAGAATCCCTTTTTTAAAAATCGTCCCAATTTCATGGGATCCATCATAAATCAGCAGCAATTCATCCCCACCATTCTCCATTATTTTTAAAATACGACCAAAAGGGTCATAAAAAAAATCCAACTCTGCCTGATCTTGAACGAATCGGACTACCCTCCCCAAATCATCTATTTCTAGCTCTTTGTAAGGATTATTATCGGACTCTAACCGCGTGTATGCTTCCCCATACTTGTAGCGAATGACATTTTCACCACGCACCTCTTCAATTAGCTGATCTTTTTCGTCGTAAGAGAAACGTACTAAAGAGTCCAGACACACATAGTCGACGATATTTTTGTTCTCATCTTTTTTGAGGATATGGCTGATCGGTTCTTTTTGGTAGGAACACGAATCGATTTTAGATCCGTCAAAGAAATAGGACCCCCCCTCTTTATGCCATCCAAACCAGCCCTGGTCTATCACGTGGGTGATTTTGCCATTTTCGGTGTACGTATATTCTACTGAAATCCCGTGCAAAAACTTTTCAAAAACACAACGTTTTTGATCATCATACAATCGATACCCTGATGCCCCTGTTTTCAGATCGCCGTAATCGTAGCGGCCGGCACTTTTTTTGAACCAATACTCGTGATCCTTCGACTGGATCAATAGATCCCAACGGGGATCTTTTCTGATATATTCAATAAGGCAGAGGCCATCTTTGTAGATTTTTTGGATCTTAGAATTGTCGTCGTAGACATATTCAAGTTGGTGGGAAGAGTCCTCCAATCGGATAATCCGATCCAATGGATCGGTCTCTATAACCGAAGTAAAAGGTCCCTCCTGCAATTTCGAAATCGCAGAAAAAACCTCAAAAGATATTAAAGCAAAGATCAATCTCAGTATCGTATGGATCATCAACTTGCCAAATGTAAATTTGGCGTTAATGTAACTTAAAGATCAATAAAGGTTCAATCCGAGAATCACAGGCGCATCGTGTTCATAGCCTAATTTGGAGAGCTTTCCGGGCTGTAAAACAATCTCTGCTCCGAATTCGATTGGTAATTTTAAATAGCGGGCGATTAGCGCACGACCGACGTGACCGGATACAAAAAGTAGACACTTACCCTCAATCCGATTCAAAAAACGGTCAACCCGGTCGCTGATCTCTTTTGGGCTCTCTCCCCCGGGGCAGCCGTATTTAAAAACGGTCCACTCCCTTTTTTCCATCTGCCGAATCTGGGGAGTGGTCAGCCCCTCATATTCCCCATAATTCCATTCGTTCAGATCGTAGGTAAGCTCCAACTTATCAAACCCAAGAACTTGGGCAGTTTTTCTTGAGCGCAAAGAGGTACTGGAATGGACCTGATCAAAGTTTTCCCCTTCAAAAAAGCGTTTTAGCGACTCTAGAGCTTTAAGCCCTTCTGGTAAAAGGTCGATATCAGAATAACTCGTGTGTCTCCCATTTTGACTCCACTCGGTCATCCCGTGTCGTACTAACCAGATTTCTTTTGTGCTGCTCATAAATCCTTTTTTTACCTAAAGTTCCTAGTATTTACCCATTTGGATCCAAAGTCCCAGGACCGGCACTCACCTTTTTTTTCTATAAAAGGTTTGGCCATATTAGTCCAAGACCGAATGTTTTTTTAAGCTCAAGCTCCTCGTGTTTAGTTCCGATGCTTTTTACATTTTATGAATTGACATTTATCCCAATGAGTTCAATAGGTTTAATTATGGGAAAACGTTCTATCAGCCTGTTTGTTTTGACGATGATGAACCTGGCTGCAATCTTGAGTTTGAAGACATGGCCTTTCGCTGCAAGCTTTGGACTCGGATCGGTTCTGTTAATCCTATGTGTCATCTTATGTTTCATGATTCCGGTTGCCTTCGTGTCTGCAGAGTTAGCAACAGGTTGGCCGCAAACTGGTGGCGTATATATATGGGTAAAAGAGGCGTTTGGACATCGATGGGGATTTTTGGCGGTATGGCTTTTGTGGATCGAAAATGTCGTTTGGTACCCTACAATACTTACCTTCATTGCTGGAGCTATCGGTTATATTTTGGGAGGAAATCTTGCGAGCAATCCCTGGTTTACCGCCATTGTGATCAATGTGGTTTACTGGGGAATGACCCTATTCAATCTACGAGGACTCAAAGAATCAGGGATATTCACCTCCTTTGGGGTCATCATCGGAACGCTCATCCCTGGATTTGTGATCATCCTATTAGGGATATCTTGGTATCTCAATCAAAATCCGGTGGAGATCCCCATAAATAAAGGGGCACTGATCCCTGATGTCACCTCCGTAGCTAATTTAGCTATTATAGCGGGGCTGGTAGAGAGTTATGCGGGAATCGAGATGAACGCCATCCATGCAGCGGATGTTCAAAAGCCCCAAAGAAGCTTTCCAATTGCCATCTTGATCACTGTAGTAATGCTAACACTTTTTTCCACCCTTGGCACCCTCTCGGTAGCTATGGTGCTTCCACTCGACGTCATCAGCCTCACTTCGGGCGGGATCGAAACGGTAGCTTATATTTTCAATAAGTATAACATCCCCTTCCTCACCCCCCTCATCGGTTTTTTGATCGCGATCGGTGCGCTTGCAAGCCTTAGCACCTGGATTATAGGACCATCAAGAGGTCTACTGACTGCAGCACAGTGCGGGGATTTACCGCCGGTTCTGCACACAACCAATCGTAAAGGGATGCCTGTCGGGATGTTGGTATTGCAAGGTATACTGGTATCCATTATCAGTACCCTTTTTATCTTTCTACCAAGCGTAAGCCACTCCTTTTGGATTCTTGAAGCGATGGTTGCCCAGCTCTACATCATCATGTACATACTGATGTTTTTGGCTGCAATACGGCTTCGCTTTACGCAGCCCAAGGTATGGCGCTCTTTTAGAGTTCCCGGTGGAAAGATCGGATTCTTCCTCACAAATGTCGTCGGATTTTCCACTTTCCTTTTTGTCTTGGTCATCGGATTTATCCCCCCAAGCGAGCTTGGTGGTGGCGATCTTACAACCTATGAGATCATCCAGGTAACCGGAGTTGTCGGATTTGTCGTGATGCCCTTCATCATCAGCCTATTTAAAAAACCCTCCTGGGACGAAATCCAATGAAAAAAGAGGAAAATTCCCCGCTAAAGATGAACTGGGACGACCTAGTTTTCTTGAATTACCCTTGCAAACCCGAACTTGTCCAAAAGCTTTTGCCAAAAGGGACCGAGGTTGATCTTTTTGAAAACAGGGCCTATTTGACTATTGCACCCCTG
>CAXNCP010000072.1:0-4822 GCA_964200935.1 Chlamydiia bacterium
ATCCCTGTCAACTCAATCTCAAAATCGGCCACACTCCGGTAAAAATGTTCCCTTTCCTCCTGAAAATTCTCTATTAATCGGTTTTTTAGATAAGGGGCATTTTTGTCGAGCCGTTGAAAAACTATCTCAAAAGGGATACGGATCCATAGGATTTTGTATTTTGAGCAAGAGTGGTTGACTCTGAAGCCACCTCCGACTGAGATGAGGCTGTAATCGAGTCCGATTAGCTCCTCAAAGGCTTTGGTCTCCTCTTCGCGGAAATGCTTTTCCCCTAAATTTAAGAAAATAGAGCGTATGGGGAGAGAAAACTTTTCTTCCATAAATGCATCAAGATCGATGAACTTCAGACCATACAGATCGGATAAAGACCTGGCCAAGGTCGTTTTTCCGGACTTGGGCAATCCGATCAGGACAAAAGGTTTCAAAAAAATTGGGGAACGATTTTTTAACACATTCTACTCCATCAATCATAGATTCTCCGCTTGCCCCTAATGCAGCTACTGCAAGGCTCATTGCGACACGATGATCTTGATGCGCGTCCAAAAAAGCACCCTGAAGGGGGGATGGGGTGATTTCTAAAAGGTCCAGATCCAAATCGATCCGTATTTTTCCACCCATTTTCTCGAGCTCTTTTTGCATCACTAAAGGGCGGTCTGACTCTTTGGAGCGGGCAACACCAATTTTATGGATTTTTAGTGGCCCCTTACCGTAGCAGCCCATAACCATCAATATGGGTAGAAGATCGGGTGTATCTTCAATCGAACAAATTTCTTGTTGCACGAAGTTAAAAAGCTCCTTGTCCCCTTGTAAATCCTCAAAATCCAAAAACGAGTGATCTAAGGGAATATCAAATA
Organism: Chlamydiia bacterium; assembly: GCA_964200935.1. GTDB lineage: Bacteria > Chlamydiota > Chlamydiia > Chlamydiales > RGXB01 > RGXB01. The sequence continues at coordinate 855 of CAXNCP010000072.1, forward strand.
TCCTCTCGACCGCAAATAAGAAAGCAAACGAACTAAAGTCGGCTACTACAGTATAGGAAAACGGCTCAATTTTGAGTGGACCCCTTAACACAAATTCGGTGAAATCTTTTCGTTGAAATTCGAGATGAAAGCGCTCTAACCATGCTAATGTCATAGCGACATAGGGTCTTTCACACGGATTTTTTACGATAATCTTGCTCACCCCCTCTACCTGAGAAAAAGCGATCAGAAGAGCGGATACAAATTGAGAATTTACCCCGTCAACCTCGACGTTGCTTGCCCGGATAGGCCCCTCTATTTCAATTGGTGCAAAACCCTCTTTTTCTAAATATCGGATCTTAGCACCACTTTGTATGAGCGCCTCCACTAGGGCGGCTATGGGCCTTAGCGTACGAATCGATTGGTCCCCTGTCAAAACTGTCCTTTTTTTACGGATGCTTGCCAGGGCGATCAAAAAATGGAGGGCAAGACCCGAATTTTTGACGTCTACAAAGGATAAATTGTCCCAATCAAGTAAAGTTTTTTTGAAAGCTGCAACTTCTGGGGCATTCAATAAATTTTTTAAATGACACTGCTCATTTGAAAGAAATTCGAAGAGAAGAGCTCTCATACTATGGGATTTTGAAGGGGGTACCTGCATAGATAAAGGATGCCATAGTCTGGCTTTTCTTTCAAAAAATGATAAGGTCATGTAAAATCCTTCTATATGAAAAGGTTTCTAAGAGCATTTTTGATAGGGATGGGGTTACTCTTTACGGGGAACTGCATTTACCTCTACCAGTACCAGGACAGTCTTATTTTCCACTATAAAACCCTTCCCCAAAGCTACCATTACGAAATGTCGGAAAAATTTGAGGAGAGGACCTATACTGTTGACCAAGGGGTCCACCTCAATGCGCTCTACTTTCCCCACCAGACTGAAGGGGAATCGGCCGGAGTTGTCCTTTGCTACCATGGTCGTGGGACCAATCTATCGCGAGATTGGGGCAAGGCTGCAAAAATCTATGTCGACAAAGGATATGATTTCGTTGTTTACGATTATCGTGGATTTGGAAAAAGCAATAGCCAAATCGATACGCAAAACATCTACAGCGATCCGATTAAAATGTATGAGATCGTCACCTCTGACTACAAAGACAAAAAGGTGATTATCCTCGGGCGTTCCATGGGCACAAACTTTGCAACGTATGTTGCGGCCATCAAAAAGCCGGACGGTCTCATTCTAGAAGCACCGTTTTATAGCATGGTAGATATGGCCTGCTTAACCAAGCCCTACGTTCCCCGATTTTTATTAGAAAAAATTCTCAAGTATCCGATGAAGACCAATCAATTCATCAATAAAGTGGATTGTCCGGTATTAGTGTTCCATGGCACTCGCGACAATACAGTTCCCTATTGCGAATCAGTAAGGCTTTTCGATATCATCAAACACAAGCAAAAAACCAATTTTGTGAAATTGGACGGGGTTGATCATTTCAATCTCAAAGAGCACCCAAGTTACGAACCCGCTATTGATGCATTTCTAAAAGATCTATGAAAAAAATTCTCTGTGCCCTGGCCTTACTTTCAGGCCCGCTAAGCTATATTGGCTACCTTTACCAAAATCAGGAGAGATTTATATTTGAAATTCGGACATTAGATAAAGACCACCGGTTTCATTTTACAATCCCCTACGAGGAACTGACGATTCAGGCTTCAGACTTAAAGACGCCCCTTTCCGCTATCCACTTTAAAACAAAAGAGCCGAAAAAAGGGGTAGTCCTGTTTTTGCATGGCAGCGGGACGAACATCAATGAAATTCCGCAGGCTTTGCCCGAAAAAATCATCGAAAAAGGGTACGATTTTTACACCTTCGATTATCGGGGTTTTGGGAAAAGTTCAGGAAAAATTACAGAACAAGACCTATTGAACGACTCTATGTTTGTTTATCAAAATCTTGTCCAGCAATATGGGGAAAAAAATGTGGTGCTCTACGGTCGCTCTTTAGGCACATCCCTTGCAACCTTCATCGCCTCTCAACATAGCCCAAAGCACCTCCTTTTGGAAGCCCCATTCCATAGCATGCTCGATATGGCCGTGCTCGATCAGCCCTATTTGCCCCAGACGGCGGTTGAGAACATCCTGGCGTTTCACTTAAGGACAGATCTTTGGATCCCCAACGTAAAAACAAAGGTTACCTTTGCTCATGGAGACAAAGACGATTGGGTGCCTATTGAAGAGGCAAACCGACTTTATGAGAAGGTCAGCTCACGCAGCAAAGATTTCACACTCTTCAAAGATTGGGGCCACGACCATTTTTGTGATCACCCGGAGTTTGATGAACTTTTGGATCGGGTTCTGACATAAAAAAAGAGGATCTTTTGAGATCCTCTTTTTTGTGAAAAACCTCGTGGCGCTCTTCAAACCACCGACATCTCATTCGCATGCACCTTCGTCCAACTCACAAGCCTCTTATGGGGTGCTACGATCAGATCTTTTAACTCATCCGATACTGGCTGGTGCTCCTTCGTGACCTCCTTAAAATTGATCTGACCTAGATAGGGGCCTGCCTTTTTCAAAGCAAAGTGGGGATCGATCATTTCAGGAGATATGACACCCATTTTAGGATGTTCCAACAGATAACTGATGGCCGCAAAGCAGCCACCGGCTACCTGGGTAAGAGTTGCATTGACCTCTTTGGAGACCGAGTCCTTATTTTCAACGATAGAGCCGATCCAGAATGTTCTTATACCTTCAGGTCTACGAAAGTACATCAAGCAGCCAATACTATCGTATCCACCATCTATTTCGTCCGATCGGATAAAACGGGTGGGGATATTTCTATCTTTCCTTGCAGCCTCCAAAAGGAGTTTCCCCGCATCACTTGGTTCATAACAGTAGTAAACCGTAGGCCAGTAATCCCCATTTTTTAAAAAACGGGCAAGGGTATGCGCCTCTTGGTGGGGAATCAATCGGCCATGCAACACACCTTGTCTAGGCTCGTATGATGTTGCGATGATATCGATACTAGGACACTCGAAAAAAACCTGGAGAACCTCATCTCTATGTTTTGCATCGGCTGTTTGTAACGTCCATTCTTCATGACTACCCAAAGTGTAGGCACAAGAATCGAAAGCCTCGTCGATAAAACCGGTTGGGGACCAGGTGTTATAGGAGAAATTCGGGTCCAACTTTTTAGATAGAGTTTGACAATCCCTCTCAGCGATCTGGATCAGGGTGAGGCCTAGCCTTTCAGCAACAAGGTGGTACTGCTTTAGCTCAACCAGGGAGGTAAGTGATGGGTCCAAAATCTGGACGATTTTTTCCAACCCGATCAAAGCCATACTACTAACAATTCCAGGATTCATCCCATAGGTATAGATCATTGATGTTTGGATGTGACGGGTTTTTTTGAGCATTTCCAGCTCTAAAAGGGCAAGGCTGTCCTCATAACCCTTTTGAAAATTTGTAACAGGATCATTCCACCAGTCAAGGGCGGTATCGATGTAAAGGGCCTTTTTTTCTTCCGCCAGCTTCAAAATGTCTATCGTCCCTACGCGGGTACTCAAATTGACGATGAAAGCATCCGGCCCGATTTCTCTATTCAAAATCTTCTCGTAATTGTTCTCATCGATTGTGGTTTGAATCCAGCGGCACCTTTTGTCATCCGTTTCCCAAACCCCTTCAGATACTAGTGAAAAAACACCGAACTGTTTGACCGATTCCGATTCACGGATATCAGTTGGTTCAATCAAGGTGATTTTAGCTTTTTTCAACCACTCAGGCTGCTCTTTTTTCAATACTTCTAAAAGTGCCCTTGAGACACCACCAACACCTAAAAAAACCCACTGCTCAATCGTCTTTTCCAATGCGCAACCCTTCAAATTTAAAATTCATCCAAATAAAAAAAAAGCAACCAATTCATGGTTTGCTCTTCATTTTAAAAAACTGTAATTAAGACCCAATTTTCCTATCTATCGATCTTCTAA
>CAXNCP010000073.1:0-4815 GCA_964200935.1 Chlamydiia bacterium
GCGATTGTAGAGGACTATGTTCTTGATTATTTCAAAACGCTCCTTGGGGTTAAAAATCCCCCTTTGGAGGTCATATTTCATCCCCAACAAAGACTTGAAATTTTGACAAAGTTACCCGATTCGGAGGACAAAGAGCTCTTAATTCAAAGAATTGAAAATGAATTGGGTGTTTTATTGGCTAGAAAGCTGGGGTATAAAGAGGAATTTATTTTGACTTTGCACGAAGCTTAAGCAAAATATTTGTCGCATCTTTTTGAGTGATCCCTTTGACCAGGAGCAACTCCTCCACTTTTGCGTTTTGGATTGCAGAAAGGCTTTTGAAGTGTTTCAAAAGCCTTTCTTTTTTTGTAGGCCCTATCCCCTCTATGTCATCTAAAATTGAGGTGATTACCCGCTTAGTTCTTAGCTTTTTGTGGTAGCTGATCGCAAAACGGTGGGCTTCATCTCTTATCCGTTGTAGAAAGAACAAGAGGGGGCCCTGCGGTAGTAGTTTAGGTTTTTCAAACTCTGGCTGGAAAATTTGCTCTTGCGTAAGCCCTTTGTCGTGGCGTGCATTTTCTTTTGCGAGAGCTATGATATCCACAGTCGCAATTTCCAATTCGTCCAAAACTTGAACCACAAGGTTGAGTTGCCCTTTTCCCCCATCCACAATGATCAAGTCGGGAAGATCCCCTTTGCAGTACCTCCTTTGAAGAACCTCTTTCATAGCCGAATAGTCATCTCCCTTGCCCCCTTGAATTTTGTAGTGGCGGTACCCTTTTGTCTCTTTTTTCCCATCGACAAAAGTAACCATGGAGGCAACAGGATTGCTCCCTTGCAGGTTGGAGGTATCAAAACACTCGATCCTTTCTGGAAGTCGTGTCAAATCGAGCACTTTTTTCAAATCTTTGAGAAGATCAAATCCTTGCTGTTTGTCTAGTGAGGGGAGGAAGGAGATAGCATTTTCTTCAGCCATATCCAAAAGCTTCTTTTTAAGACCTTTTTGAGGTACATATATATTCCCCTTTATCTGGAATAACTCCTCAATAATCGATGTAGATTCAATAGGGGTAGGGATCAGAATTTCATCAGGTCGATTTACCGATTCGGTCAGGTATTGAATCAAAATGGTCTCGAGGGCCTCTGCTTGTGTGGAAGCCGACTCATCCTTTTCGAGATAGATCCGATCTTTGAGTTGCCCATCCCTAAAGCTTAAAATCACTACGGTGATCATTTTGCCCACGTAAGCATAACCCAGCACGTCGATATTTTCCTTGCATTGGGTTATCGGGCTTTTTTGATGCTCAATATACTGCTCAATGTGTTGAATCTTATGTAAAATTTGAAGCGCATCTTCGAATCTTAAGGCATCGGAGGCTCTTTCCATTTCTTGACGATAATGCTTCAGAAGGTCTTGGGTGTTTCCCTTTAAAAAACGGACAACACCCCTGACCTGCTCTTTGTAGTCCGACTTTGAGCAAAGCTTCATGCAGGGGGCCATGCAACGTTTGATCGCATGGAGAATACAGGGCCTTTTTCTTGAGACAAGTTCTTTATCGCTACATTGGCGTAAGGGGAAGTTTCTGGTGAGGAGCTCAAAAAGCTCACGTGTTTTCCAGGCGCTTGTGAAGGGACCAAAAAATTGCCCTTTCTCCTTAAGAACACCTTTTTGGCGCACCAACTCAATCATGGGCCAGTCCTCATGGTCTTTAACTAGTATCCCGATGAAGGATTTGTCATCTTTGAGGAGAACATTGTACTTAGGCTTGTGTTCTTTAATCAGCCCCGATTCAAGTATGAGCGCCTCTTTTTCGGAGAGGGTGATGATCGTCTCGATGTGGTCGATCTGCTCCAAAAGCTGCGGGATCATCTCTCTTGTGTCATGACCACTATAGTACTGCTTAACCCGAACTTTTAAGTTCTTAGCCTTGCCGATGTACAAAACCACTTTTTTTTCGTCACGCATCATGTAGACGCCCGGTTTTGTCGGAAGATCTTCTAAAAAGGAGGGGTGGTTAGTCATTTGATTTAGAAAATAACAATCTGTTCCTTAAAAGAACACCCTTTTTGGGTAGGTTTCAAAGAGGAGGGCTTTTCATAGGTCTTTAGAATATCGATAGCCCTTGAAATAACTTGAGCGGGGAGGCCAGCGAGTTTTGCAACATGGATTCCGTAGCTTTTGTCTGTAGAACCCTCGACTAATTTATAGCTGAAATGGATCCCGTTTAATGACTCTTTGACTAAAACTTTGAGATTGAAAACCCCATCCATTTCTCCCATACAGTCGGTTAGCTCAGAGTAGTGGGTAGCAAATAGAGTTTTTGGCTTTTTATTTGAGAGGGCAAGGTACTCTAAAACAGAACGGGCAATTGAAATTCCATCGTAAGTACTGGTACCTCGACCAATTTCATCTAGGATCACAAAAGAACGATCGGTAAGATTGTTTAAAATCTCTGCAGTTTCTGCCATTTCTACCATGAAAGTCGATTGTCCACGATAAAGATCATCATGCGCCCCAATTCGGGAGAATATCCGATCAAAAGGGACAAGCTCCACTTTCTTTGCAGGGACAAAGCAGCCCATCTGCGCCATCAAAATGATCAATGCTGATTGTCGAATGTATGTCGATTTTCCGCCCATATTTGGACCCGTGATGAGGGCGAGGCGGTTGCTTTCACTTAAGGTAAGGGAATTGGGGATGAAACTTTTGTAAGAAAGGAGTGTCTCAACAAGGGGATGTCGACCCTCTTCGATTACAAAAGCGCCCTCCTCCGTGATGATAGGGCATACATACCCCTCTTTTTGGGCTATGCGGACAAAAGCTGTGTACACGTCGATCCAGGCAATACACTGAGCAACCATCTTAAGAAGAGGTAGTTCTTTCAGAACACGCTCAATCAAAGATTTGAGAGCATTCTCTTCTAATTTTTTTAGTGTATCCTCGGCAAAAAGACATTTTTCTTCAAATTCTTGGAGCTCTTTGGTGATGTATCGCTCTTGCTGAACAAGGGTTTGGCGCCGGATGAAGTGAACGGGAATTTTTGCGCTTTGAGCTCTAGAAACCTCAATGTAGTATCCAAATGCCCTGGTAAAAGAGACCTTCAGCGTTTTAATGTCCAACTCAAGCCTAAGCCGCTCTTGATAGTCGATCAGCCACTGATCCCCCTTTTCGGAAAAATCACGAAGCGCATCAATTTGAGGGTATACCCCTTTTTTAAAGATCCTTCCCGTTGCGAGGAAAGAATTGGGGATCTCAAGTTCAGTATCTAAAAGATCGAGAAGGGATATAAAATCTGGTAAGGTTTGGATCAAACGATCAGTCAGTTCTGTCTGGAACCGGGAAAATAATTGGGGGAGTTGCTCAACGGCTTTTAAAGAGCTATGGATCAATAAAAGCTCTTTTGTGGAGGCGGGTGCAAAGAAAAGACGATATGAAATCCTTTCTAGATCGTGTACCTTCTCTAATAACCGGCTCACCTCGGCAACCAAAACTGGTTTCGTGCCTAGCGCCTGGGTAGTGCGCTGACGGTGGATGATCTGTGAGGATTCGATGAGCGGTTTTTCAAGTATCTCCTTGAACAATCTCCCCCCCATCCCTGTGACGGTAGTGTCAAGAAAACTCAGGAGGCTGGAGCTGATATGCAAATGGCGATCGGTTCTATGGTCGATCACAAGGTGGTCAGTCAAGCTCTCGATTTGAAGAGTCTTGATCGTATCGATATTTTGTTGATGATCTTTCAAGTAGCTCAGCAAAGCAGCTGATGCGTTGATTGTTGCAATTTTTCCATTCAAGCCTAAGCCATCTAACTGGAGAATTTCAAAGTGGTTGAGTAAAAAACGGACCGCATTGTCATGTTGAAAATAGTGGCTTTTTGCCGCAATGATACGTGGAGAAAAATGTCGTTGAATTTCTTCGAGAAGCGAGCCTGCTCTTTCTTCAAATTTTGATTCGATCAAAAGCTCTCTAGGTTGTTTCTGTATAAGAATATCCAAAAGAGTGTTTTGATTTTCTAACTCATAGACGCTCGCATATTGGGTTGAAAGATCGATGAGCGCAACCCCATAATGATTTTTAAGCTGGCAGATCGATGCGAAATAGTTTTTACGCACAACTTTTTGCTCAACAAAACCGGCATAAGTCGCCGGTGACTCAACACGGGTAAGAGCCCGCTTGACAATCCCTTTGGTAGATTTAGGATCCTCCACCTGCTCGGCAATCGAAACCATGATCCCTTTTTGGATCAAGCGGTCTAGATAGGTAGGGAGCATGTGTTGCGGAACACCTGCCATGGGAACTTCTTGTCGTTTAGTTAGTGTGACAGAGCACGCATTTGCAAGAGCTTCGGCATCGTTATAAAAAGCCTCATAAAAATCCCCAAGCCTAAAAAGGAGAAGCGCATCAGGGCAGGAAGATTTGATCTGGTGCCATTGCAACATCATGGGGGAAAGCTCGGTCACTTTATAAGGGCCGTAGACGACAGGATTTTCTAGGATCTCGATCATTTAATATTCAAAACTCGGTGCAAAATCCGGGTGAGTTTGGAATCGCTCTCAGTATAGACCTCGTTTTCAGGGATCCTTTTTAAAAGGATCTGAATCCACCTTTGAGCCTCTTCAAGATCAGATTTTAACTGGTGTCGACGTTTTTTATTTTCGATCGATGCATTTAAAGAATTTAGAGAAAATACCTCATCGATCACCGGCCCAAAAAGTTCTTGCAAAAGGGTGGAAAAATTTGTCCTAGGTGTTATTTTGGAACGCCCGTTTTCTGTCTCCTGGATCAAAGGTCTCGCAAGCTTTGAAGTGAGTTGATCACGAATGGGAAACACGTTGTCT
>CAXNCP010000074.1:0-4739 GCA_964200935.1 Chlamydiia bacterium
GTCGAAGAAGACCACTCCGAAATCAGCTACATGGATGAGCGCTCTTACGAGGATGACGACCCTTCCACCCTTTTTGAAGACGAAGAGTTTGAAGAGGGATCCGAGAAAGGTTCCCAAGAGTATGACGAAGATCCTTTCAGCGAGCGCAACCGCTGGAAAAGGGCACGCATGATCCAGGATCCTGAAAGGGACGACTGGTAAACGTTTTTTCATGGCCAAAGAGATCAGTCTATATATCCATCTCCCCTTTTGCCGTAAAAAATGCCCCTACTGCAGTTTTTTTGTCCTTCCCTACTCGAAAGGGTCTGAAGATCTACTTCTCAATGCTTTGGTCCTACATCTCGATCAGATCGGCCCGCAGATTTCGGGTAGAAACCTTGTCTCTGTTTATTTCGGAGGGGGCACCCCATCTGTAGTCAGCCCCGATTTTTTGCAATCTCTTGTAAAAAAAATCCGCGAATTGCCGGTCGCATTTGATCCGGGCATTGAGTGGACTTTAGAGGCGAATCCGGAGGACGTCTCAAAAGAGTTTGCCACCCTCCTTTTTTCTTTAGGGATTCATCGTGTCAGTTTAGGTGTGCAGTCTTTTGTTGATAAAGAGCTTGTTTTTCTGGGACGGAGCGCAAATAAGGGCCACGCCCTCACGGCGATCGAAAATCTTTTGGATGCTAATATCACAAATATTTCTATCGACTTGATTTTTGAACTTATGAATCAGACTAAGGGGGATCTTATTGAGACCCTTAAGGTTGTCAAAGATCTACCCATCACCCATCTCTCATTGTACAATCTTATGATCGAAGAGGGGTCCAAATTCTACCGCTCAAAAGAGGTTTTGGAGGAAAAGCGACCCTCCGATACCTCGTGTCTTGAAATGCTAGATACTGCGGTATCAACTCTTGAATCCTATGGCTTTGAGCGGTATGAGATATCGGCCTTTTGCAAACAAAACAAACGATCCAGACATAATATAGGATACTGGACCGCAAGAGAGTTTGTGGGGATAGGGCCATCGGCATGGAGCTTCTTTGACCAAAAAAGATCTCAGTGCACAAAAAATTTGAATAAATATTATAACGCACTCGCTTGCAACAAAGACCCCATAGAGTTTGAAGAAAAGCTCGACACGGCCCTTTTACAAAAAGAACAAGCTGGACTCCTATTAAGATTAAAAGAGGGAATCCCCAAAACACCCTTTTTAGCCCCCCCAATCGAGCAAGCTATTACCAAACTTATTGATAAAGGGTGGATCCAGCAAGGTGAAAACTCCTATGTTTTGACCGAGGCGGGAAAAAAGTTTTACGACCTTGTGCAAATGGAGTTGCTCTAAAAGACGCTTTTGCTGTAAATTTTTATAAAAAATTACAGGATTTAAAAGTGAAAATTGATAGCATCATTCCCCTTATCGGCTTGTTGGACCCCAACGTAAATTTTGAGAATGGTGAAGACCGCATTTTAAAACTTTTCAAGAGGACCATGTGGGCCACTCTTGCCCTCCGGACTTTGGATTGGGTTGGCTACTGTCTATTTCCCAATCCAACACATCGTTTTTTCAATTATTTATATATAGCAAGTAGAATATCATCTGAGCTTCTTATCCCCGCAATATTCCTGACTATCACTGAAGCTGCACGGGTCAAATTCAATTATAATAAAGCAATTTCAAGCAATTAATGAAGTCCGGGACGGCTTACAGTCATGGGGCCGTCCTCATTTACATACAAAAGGAGCTGGAGCTACTTCAGCTTTTCGTAATTTTCTGCTAATTTTCTTTTTTATATCCGCTTGCTGTAAAGCGCAGTTGTACGGGTAAACAGCAAATCAAAAAGCATCTCCTGCGTAAAGGATCCACTTTTAGCCAGCATTTCAACCTCAAGTAGAAGGGGTAGCAGAGCGTAGAAGTATTCTATCCCCAGCTTTTGACGCATCTGCTCTGAATCTTTCATCTCCTTTTTTCTAAAAGGGGGTATGGAGACCTTAGGTTCGGTTTCAAAAGCAAATAGACTAAAGTAAACTTCCTGGCGAATTTTTGAAATAAATCCTAGCATATCTAAGGGATCGGGACGAAGAATATGTTTTGGGGCAAACACCATTTGTCTGGCCTTTTCCCAGTCAGATGGACCTACCTCCACAAAGTGGTGCTTCTCCAAAATTTCTAAATGGATCAGCGGCGTGGTCAAAGTGAGCAAAATCTGCTCTACCGATCTCAATATTGCAAGACCATAGCCTTCGTGAATCCTAAACAACCGATCAAAAGCCTCTTTTTGCAACGACTTTTTTTGCTTTTGGCAAAAATGATCTACCCACTGAAAAACCCTTTTTTGCCTCTCCCACGGTTTTTCCATTGAAAAATTTCTGCAGTCAACACCTTGAGCATCTTTCAAAACTTTTGAGAAAAATAAAAAGATGGGAACTTCAGACAAAAAAAGGAGATCCCAGCGCATTTTTTTAGGAACGACATCGCATCGGACATACACCGCCACCTTCTCCTGAAAAAAAGAGGGGTTTTCAATGGAATCATACAGGGACTCGATCGACAGGTGCTCTTTTGCATGGGGCACAAAAAGCTCCAAAAAGAGGGGCATGTCCTCATCCAAATGGTCAAAAACGATCACTTTTACGTTTGAAGTTTGGGTTTTAGTCGTACTCATACTTTTTCCTATTTTACATAAAACGGGGTTAACAGGAAAACAAACTTCGTAGTATAGTCTTTTAAAAAAATTCGACTCTAGAAGAGGATGTTATGGACCACATGAATTTGAAGGGAAAGACTGTCGTGATCGCCGGGATAGGAGATGATCAAGGTTTTGCCTTTGCTTGTGCAAAAGCCTTTAAAAGCCTTGGCGCAAAAGTGATCGCCGGAACATGGCCCCCTTTGCTCGGAATTCTTGAAGGGATCATGACCCATGAAAAATACTCCTCCTCCAGAATGATGGAAAATGGGGAAGAGCTCGCATTTGATGCCGTTTATCCCCTCGATGCCCTCTTTGATCGCCCGGAAGATGTCCCCCCTGACATCCTGGAAAACAAGCGCTACAAAGGGATAGAAGGGTTTACTATCCAAGAGTTCAAAGAAAATATCCAACGAGATTTCGGGGCTATTGACATCTTTGTGCATGCGATCGCAAACGCCAAGGAGATTAAAAATCCCCTTTCTCAAACTTCGAGAGATGGCTATCTGCATGCGTTGAGCGCATCCAGCTACTCTTTCGTAAGCCTTTGTTCTCATTTTAAAGAGATCATGCACCCGTCAGGGTCTTGTTTAACACTCACCTACCGCGCATCCGAACAGGTGATTCCAGGATACGGAGGGGGCATGTCCTCTGCCAAAGCTGCGCTCGAATCAGATGTGCGCTACCTTGCATATGAGCTAGGGCGTGAAAAAAACATCCGCGTGAATGGCATTTCTGCAGGCCCATTTGCATCAAGGGCCGCGCGCGCTATCGGAATGATCGACTCGATGATCGAGTACTCACACAACAACTCACCGCTTCAAAGGGATCTAGAGGCCAAAGATGTCGCAAATGCGGTCCTGTTTTTGAGCTCCAATTTAAGTCAGGCAATCACAGGACAAATCATCTACGTGGACCACGGCTTAGGGGTGATGGGTCGCCCCACAGAGCAAGACAAAACAAAAGTAGAAGCTCTTGTATAAAAATTAGCCCCTCGAGAGGGGGGCATTTTTGCAGGCTCGGGCGGGCGAAGCTTGAAAGGTCCCTTTAAAAGGGGCATGTTTCCTGATTCCAGCCGATGAAAAGTTCAATCTGGCATCTCAGATCTCTCTCGACAGTACGGATGGAAATTTTCCGATCGTACATTCCCCCTTTTTCCACTTCAAAAGGTTTTGAATCGAGGCTGATATGGCCGATGAATTTCCCTTCCCCTTCGCTTACAAGAAAAGCGAGGTCAATCTTTTTTTCAGGTGTATGGATGGATACAACCTCAAGCGGTCTAAAAATGGAAGATTTTGCTCCGTTCAAATCGACAGAGATGGACGGATCTAGACTGAGATAGAGGGCAATTTCATGCTGATCTTCTTCGTGTTCCCCTTCAAGTGTGATTGTATAAACACCCCTTTTGGGGTCAAAAACAACATTTTGTCCCGCGTAAAGGGTGGCAGTACACCCTTTCTCAAGATCCAAAAATGCACGGGTATAGAGATCTGTTTTTTCAGATGAGCTTTTATGTCTTATAAGATCTGCTTTCCCCTTTAAAGAGGAGCAGTCTTTTGCCAAAACGGACTCCATCCAGACCCGATCATCGATCGCTACTTCTTCTTTAAGATTCTCTTCTGAAGTTAGGGCGATCTCCAAAATCGTTTTTGCAGGGTGCCCTTGAATCTGTTTTATCCCTTCAAAGGGTCCCTGATAGAATGATGACCCCTCCCCTACATTCTCCTCGATTAGAGATTTGATAGTTTTTAGAGCCAATTCATCCTGAATAAAGCTCATAGCTACGACTAAAAGAGTCAAATCTTCAACTTTTGTCACAGTGAGATCAAAAGACCCTTTATAATGGGACAACTGCCTAAAGAGAAATGATAGAATTGGTTCTAGCTCAATCGACCCCAATGCAATAAGTAAGCGGTCAAAAGCCCCTTTTATCTTCTCTTTGCTCACCTTGTCGATTACCCGATCAAACTCTTGAAGTGTGAGCAAAATGGTGCTAGCGATGAGGATGTTTTTTTTCCATGAATAGTGGGGGTGGGATAAAAGATGGATCGCATCGGGAAAAAATCC
>CAXNCP010000075.1:0-4730 GCA_964200935.1 Chlamydiia bacterium
TATCCTCCTACGTTTTCCACGACATGGAGTATCGTTTCCCACCCCAATCGATCTGGGTTGAAGAGCTCGATTCCTTTACCTTGCTCCCCACGATTTTAGATAGCCGTTTCGGTGTCTGCCTGGGTGTGAGTACACTCTATCTTGCGCTAGCCCAAAGGCTTGATTTACCCCTCATACCTATTACCCCTCCGGGCCACATCTTTTTGCGGTTTGAAAATAAAGAAAGTGTCACAAACATTGAGACGACGGCCAGGGGTATCCATCTGCCCGACTCCCATTATCTTTCTATTCAAACAAAATCCCTGAAGAGACGTAGCCTTAAAGAAGTTGTAGGATTGAACTTCATGAACCAAGGGGCTCTCTATTGGCAACAAAATGAGCACCAAAAGGCGATCGGCGCCTACGACACCGCGATTAAATACATGGGACAAGATCCCTTATTAATGCGCTTCAAGGGTCTGCAACATCTTTTCTTGGGAGAAAAAGGGGTTGCTGAAGAGATTTTTAAAAAAATTCGCAACGTTACGCTAGATGGCTCTACCTACTCTGATACACAAATCGATGATGTGCTTCTAGGTCATATCGATAGCGATGGGCTCAAAATGTTGTACGACAAAGAGGCGAGTGATCGAAATGCATTGGAAGGTCAAATCAAAAAGCTACAAAACAAACTCAAGGATTACCCGAAATTCAGGGATGGGCTTTTCCATCTGGCAGGGACATGGCTTGCTCTGCACCGAACAAAAGAGGCGTATGACGTTTTAAAGTCGTATCATGAAATCGACCCGTTAAATCCCGTTGTCGAGTACTACCTTGCCGCCTTGGCCCTTGACCGGATGTTTTTAAAAGAGGGGAAAACTTTTTTAAAAAACACTCAAAGGCTTTTAAAAGAACAATCCTATCAGCCACAAGCAATCAAAGATTTGTACATGGCGTATAAAAAAGAGGATCCAACTTTCGATTTTTAGTGCTAATAGAAGAGTCCATTTCTCGTCCCACTTTTTTAATTCTTTTTCCAGAAAGTTGTCTCAACATGATTTAAACTATTTCTTCAAAAAATATTTGAAATCAAACACATAAAACAACTATTGAGAAGAAAAAAGGATTCAATTCATGCTGAAAAAATTATTGTTTTTTTCTTTAATCACGATGGCTTTGCATGCCGAGCCTATTGTTTTAGTAGAAGCTAAAAATGGGAAACTCTTTTTTAAAGATGGCTCTGTTTACCGTCTTTCAAAAGAGAGCGCTGCTAGATTCTCCGAAAAAATGATTGGATCTACATTTGATGTGGTACGTCTCCCTAAAGAACAAAGAAAACGATCTATCGATACATCTATAAAAAATTCTTCAGGCACCTATCATGCAACCCGTGTTGCTGAGAAAGCGGAATGGAGACAAATCAACGTAATGAAGCGTAACGGGCTTGCAAAAACCGAAAAACCTATAAACAATTCCCGTTTATTGATCGTCAATCAAAACGACCGTTTACTCAAGTTATCAGATGGAAGCGTTTTTGAGGCGCAAACTCTTTTACCAGAGAGAAAAATCGAGGGTGAAGAGGTTGCTATTGAGCGGGTAGAGTTCTACCAATTAAAAACTAAGCCGGGCGAAAAGATTCTTCTCAAGCAGATTCGTCGAAGCAATTAAAAATTTTAAACTTCCTCAAGGAATGGTAGGGGTACAACAGTACCCCTGCTTTTTTTAGCCTAGACTGTAAAATATATATATCAGATTTGCTCTTTATAATAGAATCAACTATCCTTATGTGTGCTGAAAAGGGATCCTTTTATAGGAAAACTTTTTCTTACTTTAAATACAAAGTAGAAAGCTGATTCTCTTTTTTAAAAAAGCCCTTTTATCTATCCTTATGAAAGGAAAATCATGGATTTTTCATTTTCTGAATCGATCACCCATATTTTGAATCAATCCTATCTCACGGCAAAAGAGGGTCTTTTTACCGAAATATCAGAATCCCTTTTTTTAGTTGAGCTTTTAGAAAACGGCTCTATTTTCAAAATCCTCTCTCAGGATTCATTAAAAAAATTTCCCCACTTATTGGATGATCTAAAAAATTCGGTCAAAAAAGGGGCCCGTTTTAGCGCTACAGGGTCGGAGCCTAAGATTTCTTTGGGGCTTCAGACTTTATTACAAAAAGCGGACCAAGTCCGCAAAGAATTGAACGATTCCTACATCAGCGAACCCCATTTTTTCCCCCCTCTTCTTGAGAGAGTCGGTATCAGTTCGAAAGAAAGTATAGGACAAATAAAAGAGTTTACTCTAGGAAGAGCTATGGATACCCCCACGAGTGATCAAACGTTAAAAGCCTTAGAGAAGTATACAAAAAACCTGACCGACCTCGCCTTAAAAGGGAAGCTAGATCCGGTCATCGGTCGTGATGAAGAGATATTGCGCACGATGCAGGTCCTTTGTCGCAGAACCAAGAATAATCCTGTTCTGATTGGCCAACCAGGGGTTGGAAAAACGGCGATTGCAGAAGGGCTTGCGGTTAAAATAGCCCAAAATGAGGTTCCTGACGCAATACGTGGTAAGACCGTCATGGCGCTCGATCTTGCAGAACTGGTTGCAGGGACAAAGTTCAGGGGGGAATTTGAAGAGAGGCTTAAAGCGGTTCTTAAAGAGATTGAGGCCAAAGAGGGCTCTATCATTTTGTTCATCGATGAGGTGCACACACTCGTGGGTGCCGGGTCAGCGGAAGGCTCCATGGATGCTGCAAACCTTTTAAAACCTGCCCTTGCACGTGGTATTTTGCATGCCATCGGAGCCACAACACTCGCAGAGTACCAAAAATACATCGAGAAGGATCCGGCACTTGAGCGCCGTTTTCAACAAATTTTAGTGGATGAGCCGACCCCCGATGAGGCGCTGGCTATCCTCCGTGGCCTGAAAGAGCGTTATGAATCGTATCATGGTGTCCAAATCACCGAAGATGCCTTAAGGGCCGCTGTCCATCTCTCCTATCGCTATATTAATGACCGTTTCTTGCCCGATAAAGCGATCGACTTGATCGATGAAGCGGCAAGCCTCATCCGGATGCAAGTTGGCTCTACCCCAATCTCCATCGATCAGGAGAAGCGAAAAATCGCCTCCTTGATGATCAAGCTGGAAAATGTGAAAGGGGTCAGAGCAGATGAAGAGGCAATTGAACACCAGATCGAACAACATAAAAAACATCTTAAGGATCTCTCTGATCAATGGGGGATGGAAAAAACCCTAATCGACCAGATCAATATGAAAAAAACCGAATTGGAGAAGATCAAATTCCAGGAGGAGCTTGCCGAGCGCAATAGCGATTACACGCAGGTTGCTAAACTACGCTATAAAGATCTGCCTGAGTGCACATCAAAAATGCACGAAATCCAACAAAAGCTCAAAGCCCTCCCCTCACGCCTCGTCCGAGAAGAGGTGGATGAGACGCTGATCGCCCAAATTGTTGCAAAAATGACCGGTATTCCCATCGAAAAGATGGTTGAAAAAGATATTGAGGCCCTATTGAAACTTGAAGATCGACTCCATTCAAGAGTTGTCGGTCAGCATGATGCAATTGTTTTGATCGCTGAGGCGATCCGTAGAAGCAGAAGCGGTTTAGCTGATCCCAAGCGCCCTATCGGATCTTTTCTATTCATGGGTCCAACAGGTGTTGGAAAAACTGAGCTGGCAAAGGCTTTGACTGAAATCCTTTTCAACCAAGAAGACGTCCTGATACGGCTAGATATGTCCGAGTACATGGAAAAGCACAGCGTATCCAAGCTCATTGGCTCTCCACCAGGTTATGTGGGATACGAGGAGGGTGGCCAATTAACCGAGGCGATCCGTCGTCACCCCTATTCGGTGATCCTCTTAGACGAGATTGAAAAAGCGCACCATGATGTTTTCAACATTTTGCTCCAGGTGCTGGATGATGGGCGTATTACGGACAGCAAAGGGCGTGTCGTGAATTGTAGAAACGCAGTTTTCATCCTCACCTCCAATATTGGCTCGGACAAAATCTTGGAGGAGATCGAGAAAAAGGGGGAACTCGATTCCAAAGAGATGCATCGTATTTTAGAGCCTATTTTGAGAAGCTACTTTCGTCCCGAATTTTTAAACCGCCTCGATGCAATCATCCCCTTCCATCCTCTTCGACTTATAGACATGGAAAAAATCGTACTTTTACAGATGAAAAGTGTAGAAAAGCGACTAGAGGAGAAAAAAATTCACTTAGAGATATCCAAAAAAGCGGTAGAGCATTTAGCTGCAACCGGTTTTGACCCCGTATTTGGCGCAAGGCCCCTCAAAAGATTGATTCAGCAAGAAATTGTAAATCTATTGGCAAATGAATTGATCGGTGGGCATATAGGGGCTAAAAGCCACATCAAAATAGATGTGCGACAAGATAAAATTATCATCGAAACGATCAAAGGAACATGAAAGACCTCTCAAAAAAACTTCTGGCACCTATCCTCTCGCTATTTTTAGGAACCATCGGGAATAGCTTTTTCGGAACATTACTCTCATTAGACCTAAGAGAGCTTGGATTTTCCAACTTGGCGATCGGTGGAATAGTCTCCATTTACTATTTAGGAATGATGCTAGGTTCCTGGTTTTTAGAAAAAAGGATTGCTCGGATGGGCTTTTTTTCGAGTTATTTGATTCTTGTTTTTTTAAATATCCTTTTTATTGGCCTCTTTCCTTTGAGTCAGGCGATCGAATTTTTATACTTCATCCGTTTT
>CAXNCP010000076.1:0-4721 GCA_964200935.1 Chlamydiia bacterium
TGAGTTTCTTTCTCTCCTCATTGTGCTTGTTGCACTTGTATCGGTGGCATCTCTTCTAGAGCATGGGGCAGCATCAAAAGATACTCCCATGAAAAGCTTTAATTCGAATTGAGTTTCTTTCTCTCCTCATGGTGCTTGTTGCACATGTATCGGTTGCATCTCTTCCAAAGCATGGGTCGCATCAAAAGATACTCTCGGGAAAAGCTTAAATTCGAATTGAGTTTCTTTCTCTCATCATGGTGCTTATTGCACTTGTATCGGTGGCAGCTCGTCCAGAGCATGGGGTCGCATCAAAAGATACTCTCATGAAAAGCTTTAATTCGAATTGAGTTTCTTTCTCTCCTCATTGTGCTTGTTGCACTTGTATCGGTGGCATCTCTTCTAGAGCATGGGGCCGCATCTAAAGATACTCTCAGGAAAAGCTTAAATTCGAATTGAGTTTCTTTCTTTAGAAATAAGGTTGTTTGGACTATTTTTTTTGAATTTCTTGATAGATTTTGACGTATTTGAGGGTCGATTCCCTCCAAGAAATATCGGTCTTTACACCATTTTTTTGCCGCATAAGAAATTTATCTGTACCAAACTCACTCAGCGCACGCTCTAGTGTGCCGTTCAAAGCTTTTAGGTCGGCCTCGTGGAAAGTGTACCCGTTAGGGGATCCACTGCTGGTATCGTTGTCAAAAACGGTATCATTCAATCCCCCTGTTTTTCTTACAATAGGGACTGTTCCAAAATAGAAACTGATCAACTGGGTAAGCCCGCACGGTTCAAAATAGGAGGGTATGATGCAAAAATCTGCAGCGGCAAAGAGCTGTTCTGCGAGTTTAGGATTATAGCCCAAAAACACATGGATACGATTGGTATGCGCCCATGTCTCTTGCAAATCTAAAAACATTTTTCGGATATGGTGATCCCCGTCTGAGCCAACCAAAATAAAAACCCCTTGACGTGCCAAAACTTCTTTTGCAGCCTCAAGAATCAGATGCGGTGCTTTTTGGTCTGCAAGTCTTGTTACAGAAATCATCCAGTAGGTAGCTTTGGGGTCAATACCAAGTTCACGGGTCAGTTTTTCTTTCATACCCTTTTTTAAATCAATGACAGCGTCAAAATCTCGATTTTTTACCTTTGGGGATATCTCGATATAACGCTCAATTTCGACCGGATCAAGTCCATTCAAAATACCTGTAAACTGTTTAGAGCGCTTATTGAAGATCTCGTGAAGGCCCTTACCCAATTCCACGGTCTCGATCTCCTTTGCATAGGTGGGGGATACGGTTGTGATGTGGTCCACGGATCTCAAACCTCCTAAAAGAAGGTTGAATCGATAGGGGATGTAAAGATCTTCTAGTAGACTGCAGGCTTTTTTAGAAAAAATACCGGCCTCTTCTAGCGGGCGATAGGAGGTAATCCCCTGGTAGCTTAAGTTGTGGACCGTGAGGACAAAGGAGGGTCGACTCATGGTCCGTTTTACCTCATCGAATAAAATAGGAGCAGCTGCAGTGGGCCAATCATGAAGGTGGATAATAGGAAAATTTTTTTTTAAACTGTCCATAAACTCGATTGCCGCTTTAAGAAACACTAAAAAGCGCCGGTCGTCATCGTCGTAGCCATAGATGCGATCACGGTGGAAAAAACGGGAGGAGGATTCGAGACAGATGAGAAAGATGTGTATCCCTTCATAAATTGTTTTTGAAACTTTCACATCAACATGCTCTTCTCCAAATTTGAAAGAGAAAGGCTCATCGACTTGTGTCACAGGGGGCAGGTGGTGCTCGGCGAAAGGGTAATGGGGGATAAAAACATCTACAGTGTGACCTTGACGTACAAGCTCTTTTGAAAGGCCGACGATCACGTCAGCAAGGCCGCCTACCTTAGCAAAGGGTGCACACTCGGATGTAATGTGAGCAATATGCATATCACTCCTGATAATCGATTTATAGATTAATGTCTAAGTGATAAGCATATTATAAAATAATTATTTGATGAAGCGTCAAACTGATCAATTTTTACACAAAGTTGATACTGAGTTCTGCGTTCTGGTGGGCATCCACCGCTTTAACAGCAATTTTTCCTGATGGGTAGTCGGGGACCGCCTCCTTAAGGATGTTGTAGGTTGTTCTGCCGGTCTCCTTCCACTCCTGAATGAGATCTCGAACCAGCTCGCCAAACGACACTCTTCCTACGCAAAATTCGCCTTCTTTTGCTACAGCTTTTTTGTCTGCATCACAACAACTTAGGCACATACTATCACTCCTTAAGTTTCAATTGGTTAGATAGAGCCGATTTTTTCATAAAGACCAGATTTATAGCTATAAAAATTTGACAACCCATTAACGATGCCTTTAAAAGTGGTTTTTGAAAAATTGCTATTAGATTAAAAATAAATATACTAATTTTTCTCAACCAAATGTTAAGTCCTTTAAAACAAAAAACGTTTGCCAAAAAAAGGGGCCGAAGTGTATGTTTTAGCTCAATAAAACTTGATGGACTGTCGCCAAGTGGTAAGGCACCGGGTTTTGGCTCCGGCACGCGCAGGTTCGAATCCTGCCAGTCCAAGTTTAATAAACAAAAGATAGACTTCTCGTGAAAACGGGTTGACCATGACAATCTACAAGTCTCTATCAACAAATGTTTTTCTAGAATCCATTCTAGTTCTTCACTAGTTGTTCTGTCTTTTACGCTAACAAAACCATCAGGAGAACTATGAAGCTCAACGCGACCACTTGTTCACGCGATTCCAAGCGAGATATCAAGCTGCTGAAGCTGGACGGATTCATCCCTGCGATCATCTATAGGAAAGGTGAGGCATCCATTAAAGTTCGAATTCTGAAAAAAGAATTTGAAGCTCACATGAGACACATCGAAAAAGGACACCTGGCTACAACTGTTTTTACCCTTCATTTGAACGGAAATGACACAAAAGTTGTGATTAAGGGTATCGAGTATGCAAAAGCTACATATGAAGTACTGCATATCGACTTTCAGCCACTTGTTGAAGGAAAAATCAAAGTACGCGTTCCTGTTGTCCTCCAAGGAGAAAAGGATTGCGAAGCTGTAAAAGCAGGATTCAACCTGAAGCAAGCAAAGCGCTTTGTGCGCGTGGAAGCACCTGTTGGACACATTCCAGCAAACTTCCAAATCGATGTCCGTAAATTGCAACCAAGAGAAAAAATTCGCGTTGCCGATCTGAACATCGGGCAAGAAATGCGTGTTTTGGCTGCAGACAACGAACTCGTAGTAACAGCAAGCAAGTAATCGTTTGTGAAGCTCGTTGTTGGTTTGGGAAACATAGGGGAGGGCTACGCCAAAACCCGTCATAACGCAGGGTTTATAATCCTGGATAGTTATGTAGCAGAAAAAGGGTTGGTTTTTACCTACTCGAAGTACTGCAAAGGTGAGGTAGCTGCAACCCAAGAATGTGTGTTTTTAAAACCATCAACCTACATGAATCTTTCGGGGGCAGCCGTAAAAGCGGCGAAAGATTTTTTCGGTGTGCAATTAGAAGATGTTTTAATTGTAGCCGACGACGTGGAGAGCCCTTTAGGAGCCTATAAGCTCAAAAAGGAAGGTGGCGCCAAGGGCCACAACGGGCTGAGAAGTATTGAAGCCTCGCTTGGGACAAAAGCTTATGCAAGACTGTGGATCGGGATTTCCCGGGATGACCGGATGCCACTCGACCAGTATGTGTTAGCGCCGTTCAAAGCAGAGGAATTAGAAAAGCTAAAAGAAGAAGAAGACAAGATTCATCAAGCAATTGATGGATGGATTTTAGGAGTCACGAATGTCTAAACAACAAAGAGTCCGCCTTTACGAGGGTATGTACATTTTAAAAAGTACCCTAGGGGAAGAGGCGCATCAAAAAGCTCTTGAGCGCATCTTCGGAATTATCACGGCTCAAGGCGGCGAAGTAAAAAAACTTTTCGATATGGGACGTAGACGTCTTGCATATGAGATCAAAGAAAACAGGGAAGGTCACTACATTCTTATTTTCTTTGAAGCTCCATCAAACG
Source organism: Chlamydiia bacterium (assembly GCA_964200935.1). GTDB lineage: Bacteria > Chlamydiota > Chlamydiia > Chlamydiales > RGXB01 > RGXB01. The sequence goes on from CAXNCP010000076.1 coordinate 4,011, forward strand.
GCTTGATCGAAATCAACAGGGAAAACGGATTCCACGAGGATCTTTTGCGGTCAATGATCATTACTGCTGAAGTTGTACCTGAGGAAATTTCATTCAAACAACTCGTTCAAGTATAGGGTGATCATATGAGAAAATCTTCCATGGATAAAAAATCGGCGAAGAAAAAATGCTTGTTCACCCAATCGGGTTTCAAGAAAATCGACTACAAAGATGTAGAAACATTGACCCAGTTCGTTACAGAAAGGGGCAAGATTCTTCCACGTCGTATCAGCGGGACATCTGCACACTACCAGCGTATTTTGACAGCTGCGATCAAGCGTGCCCGTTTCGTTGCACTACTTCCGTTCGTTGCTAAAGATTAATCGAAGAGGTACTGACCATGAAACAACAACGCATTCTTTTGATTAAAGACGTAAGAAACCTCGGACGTAGCGGCGATATCGTTACCGTTAAGCCTGGTTTTTGCCGTAACTTTTTGCTCCCCTACGGTCACGCCGTTAGAGCGACTATGCACACAGAAAAACTACAAACCAAGCTCAAAGAAGAGCGCATGAAGCAAGCAGCAGAAGACAAAAAAGTCTCTGACCGCATCAAGGCGCAACTGGAGCAATTGACATTCGTAGTAGATGTGCGTGTCGATGAGATGGGACATCTTTATGGTTCTGTGAATGTTCAAGACATCTTGAACCTTTTGCACCAGGAAAACTTTGC
>CAXNCP010000077.1:0-4648 GCA_964200935.1 Chlamydiia bacterium
ACCGCAAAGGAGAGTAAATCGTTCAAGCGGACGTTGATCGTTTCGAAATTTGTCGTGTTTTCCAAGATCTCTTTGAACGTACCAATAGCCCCTTTTTCATTGATCGGGCAAAAACGGAAAATCGAAGGGATCACAGGCCCTTGATCCAAATCTTTAGATTCAACCAACTGCTTACAGCTGTTGGTGAAAAATGGTATAGATAGAGGGCTGACGACCTTGAAATATTGGGGGCTTATCGGGCTTTTTAAAATAGCTTTAAATTCATTGATCGGAGTGGATGCTGCCGATTTTGTGGCATAGAACTTGAGTAAAACCGCTTTGATCCAGTCGGGATAGTTTTCCTCCTCGTCTGCGGGGAACGTTCTAAAAAGGGTTAAACAGGACTCTTTAGGGATCTCTTCTAGAGTCAGCAAAAGATTCCCTAATCTTTCAAAAAGGGTAGGGCAAAAAAGATGATCTTCTTGTCGTTCAATAATGTTAGCTAGGATACGCCCTTCTGTAGAATCGAGACGCTTTCTATCTTTGATCAAAAAACCAAAAAAATCGATCAGATGTGCGGTAGATGCCTCATCTAAGTACTTCGTATCCACCAGCTCCCTTGAATCTTTTTTGATCAAAATTTTATAGAGATCCCCTTCAATCAAAAGGGTGGTACGCAGGGATGGTGAAAAATCCGAAAGCTTCCCTTTTAGGGCTTTTGGGTCGAAAGCGGATAGATGTTTTATTAAATGATATAAAATGAGTTCAAAAAAGGGTTGGTAATGCTGCTGATTAAATGTTTCTAGATCCAGCCCATCGAGTAACTCGTTCAAAGACATTTTGTAAATCGCATGATCTACCGACCGGGAAGGAAGGGATCGTAGAATCGCAAAAAGCCTTTTTTGATATATTTTTTTACCAACAGAGGTTAGTAGCTCGGTGTCAAAACTTTCCAAAACCGGTAAAATGGCAGCGCGATTATGTTCGCTTATAAGCTCTTCTTCCAGAGTGTCTATGGCTTCTACCCCATCGATCGTTTTTTCTTGAATCCATCGAATTTTTTTGTCTAAATCCAGTTGATGGATACCAACCTTTTCTAAAAGACTACGGCGGACTTTATAAAGAAATTCCCGATCCACTTCTCTAAAACAAAAAAGATCATTGAGTAAGAAAAGGGATGGGCTATACTCTAAAGCCTCTTTATCTTTTAAAAGACAACACAGTGTTGTTACAAGATCTCTTTCCTCTAAGGGTGCTTTTTCGCACAAATGAGCTGCAACACGATGAATCGCATCCTGTTTTTCTCCCCGATCCAGAGCAATGATATGGTTTTGTAGAAACCCGACTTGTTGCTCTAAAGATATAAGCCCCTTCAATCTGCCGAGATCGAGACAATCAGAAATTTTTTTGTATTCCCTTTCCTGAAGAAGAGATAGAAGTTCTAAAAAAGAATCTGAGTGCTCAAGAGTTTCGAGGATCTCTTGATGCTCGTTTTCTGAGCGGAGCAGTATCCCTTTAGAAAAGGGGATACCTGAAGAGTGTCCCATTTTAAGTCTGGTTTCCGCTTTGAGAAACTCTAAAAGGGTATTGGCATAATGGTTTTGAGGAATCATTCCCTTCAAAATATCTACAACCGCGATCACCTCGGGAGTTTGGAGCATTTGCTCTAAAAAAGTTTTTAGGTTGGCGAGATAAAGCTGCTGTTTTTCCTGGCGGACGTGGCCCAAAAGATAAAAACTGAGTTCACGATGGAATGTCTCGGGACAATATTTCTCCACCGCTAGGTGGCTCCGTACCGTATCTTTAATCTCTTTATTACAGATAAAGCCCCTAGTCATGCAGTCTACCACACGAAAAAGGGCCTTACGGGATGTGAATGGATCGCTGATAACAAGTTTTTTATTGACTAAACAATCCATCGCTTGCCTAAAACCGGCCAGGTCTGTCCCTGTGCGTGCACCGAGAACAGTCGATAAAAATCCGACCACCTTTCTAGATTGGGTATTTTGTAATGGTACACACAAAGCATCGTGGTCGAATAGGTGCGTTCTGTCAAAAAAGGATACGAATTTGAAATCCAGCGTCTTGGATTCCATCGATTCATGCATGAAGTTTAATCGAACGTATTTTTTAAAATCTTCCAGATTAAGGTGAAATTTTTTCAAAAAAAATTGGTGGGCAAAATTTACAAAAAACTCTATCGGCGGCTTTTCTTGAAAAAATACAGCGAGATCGATGTCATTGAGCTCTTTATCCACCACAATCGATTGGGCCGCACCTCCAATCAAAACCGGTTGAAAGCCCTGATCGATGATGTATTGAACAAATTCTTTAAGGCTAAACTCTATAGGTTTAAGACCAACCTCTTCAACAGGAGCCATTTTGATCACCGTTTTCAGAAGCTGTTCCAATTTTGAGGTCTGGTTACCATCCAGCTGTTCAACATAAGCAACAGGAGTTAAAAGGGGGTCTTCCTGCGAAACCGGAACAGAGGGCTTCGCTCCACTGTTATAAGGGTTTGTAGCCTTCAACATAACATCACTACTGTTTTCAAGTATTCCCCCTCCCTAAAAGCGAGACTTTTCATATGATCCAAGGCCAAACTATGGCGATGGATCACCTGAACATCCCTTTTGGCTAATAAGGAAGCCTCAAGTAAGAGCGTTTCAAAAAACTCCTCGTCCAGAAAGTAAGAACAAGAGGAGCTCATGAAAATACCCCCATTTTTAACTTTTTCTAGGGCTAAGCGGTTCATCTCGCGATAGGCTTTTGCCCCTTTTGTGAGATCTTTTTTCGATTTGATGAATGCTGGCGGATCTAAAACGACAACATCGAATTTTTCTTGGCAATTCGACAAAAATTCAAAAACATCCTGTTCAACAATTTTATGGTTTTCCAACCCGTTGAGTTCGGTATTGGCACGCATCTGTCTACAAGCCTCTTTTGAGATATCGACGCTTGTGACCTCGGTTGCACCGCTTTTAAGCGCATGTAGAGAAAATCCACCGGAGTAAGCGCAAAGATTCAATACCGATTTTTTAGCCACATGGTCTTTTAGCCAAAATCGCATGTTTCTTTGATCAAGGAAAAAACCGGTTTTTTGCCCTTCAACCACGTCCACCAAAAAACGGACATCTTTTTCAAAGATTTCTACCGACGAACAACCTTCCCCTTTTTTCAACCAACCGGTCATACTTTTCAGCCCCTCCTCTTTGCGAGATAGGGAGGTCGATTTTTCATAGATAGCATCAGGACAAATCAGTTGATCTAGGGCCTCTACAATCTTTTCTTTCAAAAGTTCCATCCCCAAAGTACCAATCTGCAACACCAAAACTTTGTCATAACTGTCGACGATGAGACCGCTCAAGCCATCGTTTTCGCCATTGATTAAACGGATTGCATTGGATGGTATTTTAAGATTTTTTCGCCGCTCAATACTTTTTTTGATCAATCGGAAGACTAGATCTTTTGCTTCAAACTCTTGGTGCCCAAGCATCCTAAGACGGATATTAGATCTTTCATTTACGTAGCCGATTCCCAATAAAGAATTGTCACTAGAAAAAACTTGAACGAGCCCGCCATTTACCCCTTGAAAACTCTCAATTCCTTTAGAAAAAACCCAAGGGTGACCTAATCGGACAGTTTTATCTCTCTTGGGCTTTAAACGGACAGAGCCCAATAGCTCAAAATCTTGAACTTTCGGCCTAAATTCCTGACTGACTTGTACTTCGGACATTACAGTCCCTTTTAATCCCAACTCAAGTGACATACGAACCAAAATTATAACATTTTATGGAAAATTATATTAGAAAAAACAAAGGAAGGTTTTAAAATCTCCCTTTAATTTCTATCCTTTTTTTAAGACGACCCTCATCCAACCATTTAGCGTATCCACGCTTATCAGTTCAAAATGAGGAAGGTAAGCTTCTAAAAGCTTTGGTAATTGAAATGGGAGAATTCCACTCAATACTAGCAGACCCTTAAGCCGTGTGAGCCCTTTAAGGGTATCGACGAGGGTTAGAAGTGGGCCAAGGTGGATGTTTGCGAGGACAATATCCCCTTCAGACCCATCTAGATCAAAATTGGGCTCGAGCCCATTCTCAATACAATTTTGTTTGGCAACTAACATCGAACCCGGATCAATATCGAATCCCTGGATTTTTTTAGCCCCCAGTTTTTTTGCCGCGATCATCAGTATACCCGAGCCACAGCCGTAGTCGATGACAGATTTTTCCGCTACAGAGTTCTCAACAAGCCACTTTAAACACAAATGGGTTGTCTGGTGATCACCTGTACCGAAAGCATTTTTTGGATCCAAAAATAGAACAGTTTTGGCCTCCTTGGGGACCTGATGCCAACTGGGTACAATCCACAAACGTTCGCCAATCACCTGAATCGGCGTATTACGTTGCATTTGCAACACCCAATCGATATCAGGAACGGCTCGTATTTCTTCAAAAAAAAGATCGCTAAATCGGGCCTCGTCTTCTTCTTGGATCAACACGCTGAGGCGATTTTGATCCCAGTATTCGGCTTCAAAACTTGCTTCATCCTTAATGATCTCTAAACCCTCAAGGCACTCTACCGTGACCGACAAAGCACCCATTTCGATCAATTGGTCACTGAATGCCTCGACCTCATCTTGGGGAACGTTAAAAAAAATTTCTTT
>CAXNCP010000078.1:0-4640 GCA_964200935.1 Chlamydiia bacterium
ATTGAGCCTATAGAGTTGAAAAAGGTGATGGACCATCCCCTTTTCAGTGGTTTTTCGATCACAATGCCCCTCAAGAATAGGGCATTTGATTATGCAAAATCCCATGATGAGAATGCCCTTAAATGCAGGGCGATCAACACCTATTTCCAAGGAGTCGGATACAATACCGACGTTGAAATCTTAAAAGAACTTTCGTTTGAGGGGAAGAAGGTTGGAATACTGGGCGGCGGCGGCGTGAGCCTCGCTTTTGCAAATACATTGAAAGAGCTATGTGACCTAACAGTATTCATGCGAGATCCCTATAAGAGGGGGGAATTTGAGGTTTTGACGAAAGTTCGCTGTGAATGTCTTGAAAGTGTTGACCCAGATCTCGATATTCTCATCGATACTTTACCTATTCTATGGAATCCAAAAAATTTAAAAGAGACCACGCAGGTGATCGATATGAAAGTAGATTGCAATCCGGCGTATTCAAAACAATCGACGTTTATAAGCGGGAAAGAGGCATTCAAAGCGCAGGGGCAAAAGCAGCTTAAAATTTTTTTTGGTTATCAATTTTTTCTTTAAATTTAATTCAAAATAGGTTATTTTTTTCTTTAAAATTAGCTTATAGGTTCTCGTATGCCGCGGCAAGTAGGAAGTGATCCTTCAAAATTCCCTTTGGAGGAGTTGATTGCTCAATGTGATTTGGCTGTAAAGACGATCGATGAAACTGTGATCAGTGTGGGCAGAACATTTGAAGATTCTACGTCATCTCAATTGACCTCCGTTATCCAATCCCCGTTGACAGTTTTGGAGCGCAATATTGAAAAACTGAGAGGTGTGCAGCAAACGGTGGAAGAGATCATGCGGATTAAAGACAAGCCGTTTTGTGGAACCCGTTATACAACACGGCAGGTCACCGATTGGACGTTTAGAGGTGTCGATTATTTCGCTGCGATGGTGGCCGTAGCCCTAATCATCATGGAGACCTCCGATACAGCCAGTAAATACCTGGGTGATACAGACGTCCCTAAAGGGTTTACAGCTGCTTTAGTGATGGTTTCTAAAGTTTTATCTGCTGCAACCGATTATCGAAATAAAAAGAAGCTGGAGCATGAGAAATTTTTAGGGATGCTCAAGGATGTGCGACTTAAATGTGAAAAAATTGAGGAGGCGGCAGCGATTTATAATGTTTTTCGATCGATTAGCAATCTGAAAACCGAATTGGAATCGGCAGTGGACCCCCGCTCACAGTGTAAAGAAGCGGTCAAGGTTTTAAAATCGATGCCCCAGACTAAGATGCAAGGCGATTTGGCAAAAAACCTAAAAAAGCAGTTGTCCAGTGCGATTGAGACTCAAGCTAGAGAGCTTGTTGAGGCAAGATTCAGGGCTATTTTTGATCGGAATAATCCGATCAACATCAAAAGGAGGCTTTTTGAGCGCTGGAGCGATCACATGGTCTTGGCGAACAAAGTAGCAAAGATCAACAAATATAACCGATTTATGATCTTAGAGGATAAAGACAAGATGAAATTCACCTTTAAACAGTGGGCATCGATTGTTTTGAATCGCAGGAAGGTCCTAGATAAATCCCGCGAGATCCTTCAAAAACAATCCTATGGGACTGTCGGTTCTGGTAAATCTAATTCTGCGACGGGTCAAGATCCGTTTTCTCAAACAGCAACGCGGAACTCTGAGTTGACCTCAAAAAACTCTTTTAGGGCGCAACCGGACTTAAGGCCCACGATTGTACGCCATCAAAGCGATGAATCAATTGATTCACAGGATATCGATAGCGACGAGGCAGCCTCCTTGCACTCCTCTATCGATGATAGGCAATCAACAAGAAGGGGACCAGGTAGTGTATCGAGTTCTTACAGTAGGCAAAATTCCGGTAGAGAGATGGGGCGCCGTCCTTCAGCGTCCCAATCAATAGATTCTTTTGAAAGGGGGCACCCGGGGGCCATTTTTGACCCAAGGATGAGCTTCAACCCTCAGGGTTACATGATCCCTTATGATCCGAGACAATTAAATCCAGGCCTCGGAGTCTTTGCGCAAGTGCCTGTCGATCCGATGCATTTCAATCCAGGTGCCGGAGTATTTCCGCAATCCTCTGCTGATCCAAGGTTTTTTGCCGACCAGCGATCGATCTCCATGGAAGGTGCAGCTGGCCAAAATTTTGAGGGTTTAGAAATGCAGCGGATGGACCCAAGAATTCTTCCACAACCTTATGCAGGTTATCACCCCTTGTCGATCAATTCGATGGGTTCAGGGGTAGTCCCACCTGACTATGCAATGTACCCAGGATCGGCACCTAGAAGTGTGAGGTCGGGAACTGATACACCGGCCGTTTTATACGGGACTCAAGGTAGCGCTATCTCAGAGACCGGCTCAAGAAAGTCCAGCATGAGTCATGATAAGGTATTGACATTCTCACGCTCGGCTGATTTGAGTACAGGTAAAGATGTGATCCAAGAAGGGCAGTTAAGAATCGAAAGCTCTCTTTGTTTTGCACCTCAAACTGGACAAGAGGGTGGAATTTTGGCCCCAACAGTTTCGCAAGAGGGGATTCGACTCAACCTGCCTCCTTTACCAATCGAATCGAGCTCTTTGAGTGGTAGTGCAAATGATCATGTGGTGGTACAAATGGGAAAAGATTAGACTATAAAATAGCCTTTGAATCTCCATGATAATTGGATTCAATTTATCAAGAAGATTTGTTAGACTACAAAAACCTATCAAAAAGATAAAAGAAAATGTCCCACACGCTAAAACAGCCTTTTTTTTCTCGTTCTCACATAGTTGATTTTTTTAAATTTCTGATCTGTATTTTTGTTGGGGCTATTTTTTGGCATTTCCCGGCCCCTCAAGGGGTAGATCCAAGAGGAATGCCCATTTTTGGGGTCTTTTTATTTACCGTTTTAGCAGTGGTATTGAAGCCTTTGCCCTCTGGTGCTATTTGTATTTTTTCTTTGACGGTGTTGCCGCTGACGCAAGTGTTGAGTTTTGAGGACACCTTTGTCGGATTTTCCAACCCGGTGGTATGGCTCATTGCGTCCGCATTTTTTATAGCACGCGGGTTCATCAAAACTGGGTTGGGTTTGAGATTGGCCTACCTTTTGATTAAAGCGATGGGGAAAAGCAGCCTTGGGATCGCCTACGGGATGACTTTGACCGATTTTGTCCTTGCTCCCGCTATCCCGAGCGTCACGGCGAGGATTGGCGGAATCGTGTATCCAGTTGTTTTATCTATAGCAAAAGCTTTTGGCAGCGATCCAGATCATAGCCCGAGGAAAATCGGCGGCTTTTTGATTCAAACAATCTTTCAATCGGGTACGGTATCCAGCGCGATGTTTTTGACCGCTATGGCCGGTAATCCAATGGTGCTCAATCTTGTCAAACCTTACGGTGTTTCCATATCGTGGACCGAATGGGCGATTGCCGGTATCGTGCCAGGTTTATTGAGCTTGCTGGCGATCCCGTATATCTTATTCAAGCTCTATCCACCTGAAATGAAAGAGACTCCGGATGCACCTTTGAGGGCCGATCAGGAATTAAAGGCTATGGGTTCTCTAAAGTCAGATGAGATCTGGATGCTAGGCGTTTTTTTAGTTTTGGTGTTTCTTTGGTCTTTTGGGAGCTCTTGGTTGACGGCGACTCTTACTGCTCTTGTTGGGCTAGCCCTTTTGTTGATTTCCAGAGTTTTGAGCTGGGAGGATGTACTGAAGGAGAAAGGTGCTTGGGATACTTTAGTTTGGTTTGCGACCCTTTTGACTCTTGCCGGTTATATCACCAAATTTGGTTTAGCCGATTGGTTTGGGGAAATTGTTAAAGGGCATTTTGTTGGGCTGGATTGGGGCTGGGGGTTGTTGATTCTGGCGGTGATCTACTTCTATAGTCACTATTTCTTTGCGAGCAATTTAGCGCACATTGGGGCTCTTTTGCTCCCGTTTTTTGTTGTAGCGGTGAATCTCGGGGCTCCGGTCAATTTGGCAGCGTTCGTTTTTGGCTTCATCAGTTCGTTATTTGGTTCTTTGACCCATTTTGGCTCAGGACCTGCACCTATTTTGTACGGCTCAAATTTTGTTCGGATAGGGGATTGGTGGAAGCTTGGATTTTTGATTAGCATAGCGAATATTCTGATTTGGGGAATTGTGGGTACTTTATGGTGGAAACTCATCGGAGTTTTTTGATCCCTTCAGAGATCTCCTTACTTGAAAGAACGGTCCCCTTCGAAAAAATTCACGCCCTGGAGTACTCCAAAGAGGTTGACCTTGCCTGGATAAAAAAAAAGGGGGAGAAGATGCTCTCCGACCCCTCTTATCGGGCGTTCAATTTGTGGAATGTAGCCCTCTATAGGCGAGAACTTGAGGGGGTTCGGCAAAAAATGTCGATCTGTTGGATCGATCCTTTGAAAGGATATGGACTTTTTGCAGAGCAGCAGATCCCCGAGATGACATGTGTCGGTGAGTATTTGGGTGTGGTAAAAAAACGTGATAGAAAAAAAGATAAAGACAACAGCTACATTTTCGAGTACGCAATTGATACATTTGATACAGGGTATGTAATCGACGCTGAAAAAAAGGGGAACCATACCCGCTTTATCAATCATAGCGATCACCCCAATCTTTTGTCCCGTTGGCTGGTGATCGATGGGT
>CAXNCP010000079.1:0-4565 GCA_964200935.1 Chlamydiia bacterium
ATCGTTGGATATATTGTTATCATCTACGAAATCTATACCCGGGTCAATAAGGCGGCTAGTGCAATTTTCATTGCGGCAACCACATGGATGGTCCTTTTTTTGAGTGGGAATGTATCTAAAACAGCGAATGAACTTTTCGAGGTGCTATCCGACACCTCTCAAATCATCTTTTTTTTACTGGCTGCAATGACCCTTGTCGAGGTGATTGACGCCCATAAAGGGTTTCAAACAGTCAACCGTTATTTAAGGACCCGCTCCAAGCCGATGCTTTTGATTTTAATCGGCTTTGTCACATTTTTTTTATCGGCCGTTTTAGACAATCTGACAACGATGATCTTGATGATCTCCATTTTGAGAAAATTGATACCCGAAAAGAGAGATCGGCTTACACCACTTTGTTTGGCCGTGATTGCAGCAAATGCGGGGGGTGCATGGACACCTATTGGGGATGTGACGACCACCATGCTTTGGATTCAAGGAAAAATCAGCACGGTCGCGGTAATTTCAAATGTTTTTTTTCCAAGCATTATAGCGCTCGTAATCCCATTAGGAATTTACCTGATGTTTGAAAAAGGGAATTATCCCCAAGTTGTCTATGAGGATCAAAAGAAGGAGCCCGGATCTTTAGTTGTTTTGATTGTGGGTATTTTGGCGCTGGTTTTAGTCCCTGTACTAAAAGCGTTGACAGGACTCCCCCCATTTTTAGGAATTTTGCTGGGCCTTTCCGTTGTTTGGTTTTTGACCGATCTATTTCACCATCCACATAAAGATAGGGAGCATCTAAGGATCACCTATGCCCTAACAAGAATTGACGCCTCGGGGATTTTATTTTTTTTGGGGATCTTATTGAGTGTGGATGCGTTGAGTGCTGCCGGTTTGTTAAAACAGTTGGCCGGTTTTTTATCAGCACAGATTGGGGGTTACACGGGGATCGCTTCAGCGATTGGAATCGTATCGGCAATAGTCGACAACGTCCCAATAGTCGCTGCTACGATGGGGATGTATAGCCTCCCTTTAGACCACCCATTCTGGCTCCTTGTAGCTTTTACAGCCGGAACAGGTGGTAGTATTTTCCTCATCGGATCCGCAGCAGGGGTTGCCCTGATGGGGATCGAAAAGGTCGACTTTTTAGATTATTTGAAGAGGGCGTCTCTTCCCGCTTTTTTGGGCTATCTCGGTGGTATTTTGGTCTTTTTGTTGCAAGGATAGGGGTCTTAAAGCTTGACCTATGAGATCGTAGTCTAAAGAGTCGCTGATTTCCACCTCGACAAAATCGCCCACTTTGACATGCTCGAATCCACCATTGATGAGGATACTTCCGTCAATTTCGGGGCATTGGCCGTAGAATCTCCCGGTAAAGAGGTGATCCACCTCCGGGTGAACCCCGTCCACTAAAACAACTAGCCGTTTGCCTACAAAAGACTTGAGTTTTTTGCGTGCAACTTTTTGTTGAGCTTGCATCAAACGGTTGTATCTTATGGATTTGGTCTTTTCATCTAGATGCCCCTCCAAAGTGTGTGAGTGGGAAAGCTCCTCTCTCGAGTAAGAAAATACTCCGACGTTGTCGAGTTTAGCACTTTGAACAAAATCGACAAGCTCCTCAAACTCACTCTCCGTCTCTGATGGAAAACCAACCATTAAAGAGGTGCGGATCACAATATGGGGTATTAGTTCTCTCAATTTTTCAATCGTAGTCAGAATGTCTTGTCTAGAAGTTTTGCGGAACATCAACTTCAAAAGCCGATCGTTGATGTGCTGTATTGGCATGTCGAGGTAGGGGAGAACCCTTGAATCACTTTTTATAAGGGCAATGAGTTCGTCATCGATTTCATCAGGATAAAGATAGAGAAGACGGATCCAAAATTGACCCTCTTTTTTGAGTAAATGTCGCAAGAGCGCATGCAGCGCCTGATTTTCTCGACGGTCTTTACCAAAATCTCCTAGATCTTGAGCGATCAAGATCACCTCTTTCACACCTTGACCAATGAGGGCTTGAAATTCTTTATCGATCTGCTCCAGAGATTTTGAGCTTAAAGGTCCCTTGATCTTGGGGATGATACAAAAAGCGCACTGTTTTCGACACCCTTCAGCAATTTTAAGGTAAGCATAGTGTTTAGGTGTCGATGTTAGGCGTGGCACCTCACCATTTTGCAAGAAGCTCTTGGCTGTAGATACGATCTCCCCTTTTTCAAAGGAACGGACCGCGGTAAGGATTTTGTCGATATCGGCAGAGCCTAAAAAATAGTGAATCTCTGGAAAAAGTTCCGCTAGCTTGTTTTTTTGAATGCTGACCATACAGCCCGTTACGATGATTTTGGCTGAGGGTTTCATCACTTTCAAAGTTTTGGAAACTGTATCGATAGCCTCTTGACGGGCCGCCTCTAGAAAGCCGCAGGTATTGATGATGTGAAAATCTGCCTTGTCGGGGTTTTGAGCCACCTCATATCCGTTTTTTAAAAGAAGCGCTAGCATCACCTCGGTGTCGACCAAGTTTCTCGAACAGCCAAGGCTTACAAAGGAAAGGGTATTGCCCATAAAGACTCTATCTAATTGTTTCAAAGGATCGATTTTAAAAGGGGTTGCCCATTTTTGTATAGAAAGAAGAATCATGGCACAGAACAAACTCCTCTTAACGGCCCTTTTTAAAATAAACATTTTTTAAAATAATTTTGATTGGGTTTTTTTTAAGAAATATTTAAAATTTAAATAAATTAGTTCAAAAGGTTTCTTATGGCTGCATCTATAAATTCACGCGATATAGCGGTCAATACCGATTTATCAGAGGAAGTCTGGGGTAAATCATCGTGTTCTTGCTGGGGGGGTACGGAAGTAGATATAAATGATCTTATGCCGGCAGAGGAGTTGCGGGACAAATCACTTGATGGTCTTACCAATACATGCGACAAAGCGGTATCTGTATTAAGAAATACGATTAAATCTTTGGGTACGGTATTAAGAAATCAGAAATTTCAACCAGGTCAATTTAAAGATGTGTTTGCAGTTCCCATTCAAAATTTAGAAGTAGGAAAAACCAAACTAGAAAACCTGCTTGTCGACATCCGCACTCAATACCATGATATTCATTTTAGTGACGACCGCTATTTCTTAAATACCTATTTGAAGGTACGCGACTTGAAGGATTGGGGGTATAGGTTTGTCGATTACGCATCAGCTACGGTCGCCTTAGCGATGATCTTAGTAGAAGCTGCAAAAACACAAAACGCAGCTACTGAACAATCGAGTACAGCGCAGCACTGGGGGATTACCGGGGGATTTTTGGTGCTGTCCAAAATGTTGAGCGCTGCAACCGACTATAGAAACAAAAAAACCATTGAAAAAGAACAAAGAAAAAATGCGCTTCTCCATCTAAAATATCGATGTGACAAGGCAAAAGAGGCGGCAGCTATTATAGATGTATTGCGGGCGTTTACCCGCTCTGTGGATGAGATTGATCCAACAGAGCTAAGGACCCAATTAAAAAGATCCATTCGGGCAATTAAAGAAGAAAATGGGGGAGTCGTATCTGAAAACATCGCTCAAGAGATTAAAAAAGAATTGAGTTCACTTTTAGAGGAAAGGATTTTTAAAGAAGCGGGATCTGTTGCTCTAATGCAACACAGATATGAGAGAAGATTATTAAAAAAAATCTTCGAAGTTTGGAATGGAGGACACGTTAGGATTGGGGGGGAGGAAAATGACACTGATGAAGATCCTATGGTTCAACAACAAGAGTCTGCAATTGTGGAAGCGTCAGAGACAACCATATCAACAAATCCTCAATTAAAAGAATATTTTCGAGACCTAAATCGACGAAGATTTGGATCCGAGAATGCTGCCGGAGTCCTCGATTGGTCATTACAACAAAATCAGCTTGGGTTTACAACAAACGGTAACAGGAGCGAGGAGCTAGTAGAATCGGTACTGGTAAATGTAGCCTCCTGCGGCAATGAAGAAAAAGTAGAGATCAGTGCAACCTTGCAATACGGAGCGGGTACGCAGCCAAATGAACATGCTGCATTTCAAAAAGATTTTTCGATTCGAGCAAGTTCTCTCCTAAGTCCTCCTAATCTATTTGCAGCGATGAGTCGCCATCTAGAGACAACAAGAAACGCTGTGGATGAAAATATTGTTTAAAGCTTCTGAGAAAGTTAAAAAGCTGTCGAAGCTTCAACAAAACTTAAGTCAAATTTATTTTTTATTCTTTTATAAAGAGAATCGTGTTCACACATTGTTTTGTGAACATAAATCGCATAAAATCAAGGAGAAAAAAACAAAAAAAAACAAAAAAACGGGAATTTTTATTCTCTATAAACTCTTAAATGTCAGTGGTTTGTAAAATCATTTGGAAGAAGAAAAAAAAGAAAGCGTTGCGAAATAATCCAGCTCGGTGATATTGTTTTGAACATCTTCAACGAACACGATGAGTGCAAGACGAAGAATAGCAGCGCGGTAGCTGCAAAGATCTGTGACAGTAATAATGAAGTGACGAGCGGCGAGAATGTTGTGTAGAGCTTACTAAGAGTAAGTGTAACAACTTCTCGAGTATGCTCTAGTCAAAACTTTTT
>CAXNCP010000080.1:0-4480 GCA_964200935.1 Chlamydiia bacterium
TTGGGGGAGTGCGTGAGAAAGTGATCGCTTTGAGACGCTCAAAGTTGGACCATTTGATTTTGCCTAAAGAAAATATGCGCGATTACGATGAACTTCCCGATTATCTAAAAACGGGAATTCATGTAGAATTCGTGGATACCTATGAAGACGTCTTTAAAATTGCCTTTGACTACCCCGGAAATAACCGGATCCTCGTGGCACCCACGCCTCAAGTCTAAGCTCCTTTTGCCCAACTTTGTTGGGCAAAAAGTGGAGGAATTGAAGAAAGAGGGTTTCAAAATTGTCACACTGAATGGCTCTTTTGATCTTTTCCATGCGGGGCATCTAAAGATGTTGGCCGAGGCCTTTGACCTTAAGGGGGACAAAGGGGTTGTCATTTTAGCTTTGAACAGCGATGCATCGGTCAAGAGTTATAAATCAAAAAAGCGACCCATCATCGAGCTGGAGTATCGTCTCAAAATCATCGCTTCCAGCGTTTTTATCGATTTTGTGACCTGGTTTGATGAGGATGATCCGATTCGACTTCTATCCATCATCCGGCCCGATATACACGTCAATGGTGCCGAGTATGGGGCAGATTGCATCGAGGCGCAAACGGTAAAAGACCATGGTGGTCGTCTTGTTTTGGTGGAAAAGTTTGACGAATTATCCACATCAAGCATCATCAAAAAGATCCAAAATGAGGGGATCGATGGTTAGATTTTTTATTTTTTTGATGACTGCGATCTACCTCGTCGATGCCTACCAATATTTCCTTTTTGTAAATGGGGCATCGGAGTACGTTATGACGATAGCCCCTTTGACACCGATCAAAACATATCTAATGTTTCAAGATTTTCCCTTGGATCGAAAACTGTATGATTTGTTGATGGTGCAAAAAGGGGCGATCGGGCTTACCGAGTTGACCCCTACGACCCAGGAAATACTCAAAGAGGTGCTTGCCAAGGGGCGTGAATTCGGTCAGATGAGCGTCCCTTTTACGGAATTGACCATTTTACGAGGGCAGTTCTACCGTTTATTTACGCCGGCCCTTCTGCATGCCAACCTTCTGCATATCCTCTTTAACCTTTTGTGGTTTCTAGCGCTGGGGAGCATGATAGAAAAAAGGGCGGGAGCTAGAAAGCTTTTGGTTCTCATTTTGATCGTGGGTGTTGCTGCCAATATTGCCCAATTCATCGCTACCGGCCCCCTTTTTCTAGGTGTATCCGGCGTTGTTTGTGGCTTGGCGGGATTCATTTACATCAGGACAAAGAGGGCTCCGTGGGAGGGATATCCCCTTTCTAACTCGGGGATAGGTTTGTTATTTATATATATTGTTTTTCTCACTTTGATCGAGATTTTTGGTAAAGTATACCTCTATTTGAGCGGGACAACAATGATCAGCCCAATCGCAAATACGGCCCACATGACAGGGGCGGTGCTCGGTGGGCTTTTAGGTTGGAATCGATGGTTTAGGTGTACACGTTGAGCTTACGGGAATTGGCTATATTAGGGTGCGGATCGCAACAACATACAAGAAAAAGAAATCATAACGCTTACCTTCTGCGCTGGAAGACCGAAGGGTTTTTATTCGATCCTGGAGAAGCGACACAAAGACAGTTCATTTTTGCAAATATCGCCCCAACGTCCGTCACGCGTATTTTTGTAAGCCACTTTCATGGGGACCATTGTCTAGGTCTCGGAGCGATGATTTTGCGTTTGAATTTAGATAAGGTACCTCAACCGATCCACATCTACTATCCGGAGAGCGGGAAACGCTATTTTGATAATTTGCGCTATTCCTCCATATACACCCAGACGATCACGATTGTGGAACATCCTGTAAAAGTTTCCAAAGAAAAAACGCTAGTGGATGAAACAGAGGATTTTCTGATCTACGGGTCTTTATTAAACCATGGAATCGACTGTATCGGCTGGCGTATTCAGGAAAAAGACACGAGAAAATGCAACCAGACAAAACTCAAAGAAAAAGGGGTGCACGGCCCACTCGTCAAAGAGCTGCTAAACACAGGTTTCGTAATGACCTCATCAGGGAGGGTGGACATTGACGAGGTCTCCTACGTTAAGCCCGGGGACAGCGTAGCGATTGTGATCGATACACTGAAATGCCCTCAAGTTATCGATCTAGCAAAAGATGCAAAGCTTCTGCTAATTGAATCTACCTACCTCGACAGCGAAAGAGAATTGGCGGAAAGTTATAAGCACATGACGGCAAAGCAGGCGGCTGAGCTGGCAAAACAAGCGGGTGTAGAAAAAATGGTGATGACCCATTTTTCTGCCCGCTATTCTGATGAGAAATTATTTGAGGAAGAAGCGCGTCAAATTTTCAAAGAATCCTATGCTGCTGAAGACTTAAAGCGCTTCCAATTTTAATCGAGAGTCCCTTCTGGGTTGTCTGCGATATGGGCGAAATGGTCAATAAGCGAATTCCGCTCCTCAGTGCTAGAAAAAGAGACGAGTTCTTTCACAAGGCTACGTATCTCATTGGGGTTATTGGAGTCAACTAGGTGTTTTGCGGCTTGAAAGTAGGAGGCCTCAACCCCGTCTGCCTCGAGCTCTTGCTCCATCATATTTTGAACAATCCGTGCGTTTGTACGGAGCTCATCGGAAAGAGATTTGGCATGCTGTACTCTTGAGGCACATTCTTTGATGTGGATGATATTTTCTGCAATTTTTTGAAGCATTTCTGGATCAGAAATTGCCTCTTTGATCCGAATCAAGCGGATAAACTGTCGTAAGTAAACCTGTAGCTGCTCTTTTAGATCCTCATTATGCATAATTGCTCCTTTTCAAGTGATGATGACACTAACGGATCATTCCCCTTTTTGTAAAGTTCACCCCAAACCTCAACTTTTTTTTGTCTCTTGTGGTAATAAAAGATCCATCCGAAAGAATCTGGATTAGAGATAGAAGAAAAAGGGTAAAATTGAGGATAGAAAATAAGACCCAGGGTAAGGGATTATAGGTTGGTAAAACCGATGTATGTGTAAAAAAGGGTGGAGTAGAGCTAAAAAGATGATGCTTATCATAGGAAAAATCGCGAGAATCTGAACGGGCCAGCTCGAAGGAAAGACCGGTCTCCTCTTTCAATACAAATAGCGGATCTAATAGAGGTTTGAGGCTAAGCTGTAGATAGATGGTTTTTTCATTTTGCGTTGTAAAATAGATAAAATCGGCCTGACTATTTTTCCTGTCTAATCCTATCCATCCACTGTCCTTCATAAAAAGGGTCGAAAGGCTTTTCGATTTTTCGAATCCCTCTTGAGCCATTTCCATGATGCAATTTTTTTCGTGGTCAATCAGGCGTACTTTTTGCAAATATCCCCATTTTTTCAAAAGGGTGGGTTCTAAATTTTTTGGATTTTCCTCAAAAATGCTTAAAAGAGATTTAGCCATTTGTTCGATATGGAGAACGTAATTTTTCACACCAGTTTCGGCATAATTTTTAGTTTGGATCATCATGTGTTGATGGGTTTGATAGGCTGTTTTTCTATTCTCTTGGATTAGAATACCGAATACCAAAAGTGCCAGGGTGGTTAGCATCGTCATTGCAGCTTTACGATGTTTTTTAGAGCGAAGATGGAAAAAAATCTCAAAAAGAAAGATAGAGAAAAAAATTAACGCCAAAGTCGCCAAGGCAACTGTCATCCAAGGGAAGGAAAATTGAAACTGAATCGATAAAGGGTCACAAATCCCCTCTAGAACTTTTTCCATTTTAACGGTGCAGCCCCTCCAACAAAAGGTGGCGGCTGTTGTGTTGTCCGCTTCTAAAGATTCAAAAAATAAAAAAGGGCTTTTTTTAGCACGAGCGGATACAAATGAAAACTTGAGCTTTCCATATTTTTCGAAAAAGGCCTTTTCAAAATTCTTAATCTCAAAGACCTTGTGGCGCCCATCGCTTGAGGGGATAAGTCGAAAATAGAGGCTTTTATTTTGCAGCGGATCATCAACGCGATTCCATATGGGGAGCGCTATTTTTTGTAATTGGTTTGAAAAGTGGCCCACGTCCAATCTGTAGTGTTCACTAGGTTTGAGGATATGCCAATGATCATCCTCGTAATCCACTAAAATGGGTAATTTTGCCCCCTGACGGGTCAGCTGGCGCAATGTCGTCTTTTGACCCAAGTGATCTAAAAAGCTAGTTTTGCGCTCAAAATCGATCAAAAACTGCTCGTAAGCGAGTTTCAATTTTGTTTTTGCTTTTGTCTCGATCTGAGAAAACGATTGAAAAAAGAGCCCTAGAGATAAAACAAGCGAAGAAAAGGCGACGGGTAGAAGATATTTTCTCATAGTAACTTGTTCTATCTCAAAGAGCGTATTTTTTGTATACACGAGAAATACGTTGAAACCGGTTTTGGTTTGAAAGAGGGGCATTTATACGAAAAAATCTTTTTCATCTTTTTCTGCATTAAAAGAAAAAATTTAAATTAAACGAATAGATTGAATATTAATAAATAGAACGTTTTAATTTCATAAATTA
>CAXNCP010000081.1:0-4408 GCA_964200935.1 Chlamydiia bacterium
AGAAGCAGCAAGGGATCGATTTATTGATCACTAAGCAGCTTTTGGAAGCTGTACAAAAAAATGAAGTGAAGCGCTGGAACCATAAAATTGAGTCGATGGTCATCAAAAAGATGCTCCCCGATCTCATCGAGCGCTTCTCTTGCGTGCAACAGACTGAAGAGTACATCAAAAAGAGCATCGAGCGGGCCGTAAAACACGTCAAGCTCTTATACACTCGAAAAGAGGCCATCACCCAGACCGGAGAAATCAATGTCCCATTGATGATCCAAAACTGCATAGAGACAAAAAACCTACAGTCGACAGAAGAGGCCTATGAACATGCCCTTTTAGAGGCAAAAACCCTTTCAGCCTTTTTCATACCAAGCCACGATAAGGAACCGGTAGAGGAAAAGGTTGCTAAAGCTATTTTCTCACTGGAGCAGCATGCATGCGTTATCAAGGGGGCAAAAACCCCTTTTGAAAAAATGGATCCGATCGATTATCTGATCTTGCAACAGCAGCTCGACGCCCTATGCGTCTATCAGGTGGTTTCTTTTGATGCATTGAAAGATCACATACTCGACCAACTCAAAAAATTGGAACAGGTATCCCATATGGAGCACCTGCCGGTTTTGATAGCTGCCATTCATGCCAAGCATCTTTCACACGCGATTGACTTTGAAAAACGATGGGGTAAGAAGAGTGTCGATGCTCTCGGCCAATTCATACTCAAACAACTCAAATTGTACTCGAATATCCACCCTATAGAATTAGTGAATCGGATTGTCTTTTTGTACCAGGTCAGCTGTCAAAAAGAGAAAAAAGGGGAGATCGTCAACGCGGCTAAGGATTATCTCACATCTTTGTCAAAAGATCTCTATTCACCCTCATTAAGAGGGCTCGGCCATGAGGTTTATACATTTATAAACCACGAAATCCGCAAAATCAAATCGACACGCCCCTTAACTACGCTCAAAGAAATCTTGAAAGAGGTGCAGCAAATGTTCTCTTTCGTAGATGAGATCGTCAGCATTCCGGCCCACGAAAAAGATTTTTTGGAAGTTTTCATCTTTGATCATTTTTACTCGTGCCATCCCTTAATGCAACAGCTCAATGAGTCACAAAAAGAGCTCATCGCCCAACACCTGTCCCGTGTTGCCCTCGAGGTGGGTGAAAAAGATTTTCGAAATAGCGTGCACACAACATACGATCGGTTGATTCGCTATAAAAACCTCAATGTACCCCTCTCGAAAGATGCGAGTTTCTTTAATGAGGAGACTTTGATGGATAAAATCGCCCATTTTTCATCACAAAATGAGTTGGTTTTAGACCAGTTGAAGATTTCGGTTGACCACCCCTTGGTCAAACTTGTTAGAAAAGCAACTCTGAAAGAAGATGCGCTGACTCTGCACCCAAAAGAGGTAGAGGTCATATCGAAAAAATTCTTAAAAGAGCATCCCCTTTTAAGCGCGTATGAAAAATTTTATGAAAAAGAGATCATTTTTTATCATAAAGCCCTTTGGTATAATCCCGCCAAAAAGGGGCAAAAACCGGCTCTCGAACGGTTTTACCAATGGCATTACGAGCTTTTAAGAAAAGAAAACCCCGATCTTAAAGGGCATGATTTGATCAAAAAAATGGAAGAGATCACTACCAAAACACTCCCCCTTCTACCAGCCATTTAAAGAGCTTATCTCTATTTCTTGTGAGAGTGCAGATCGATAGAGTCTCAATCCTTAAAGGCTATTAATCAGCTGCTAGCCGCCTAAAGGAGTATGCTATGCCGATTAAAGCGATCCCCATCAAGGGTAATGAGAGGGCTTGCCCCATATTCAACGCTAAACCTTGCGTGTAGAGGCTTTGCTCCTCTTTCAAAAATTCTACCAAGAATCGCCCAAAAAATAAAAGAAAGCCCAGTACACAACTCACCCGCCCCTTGGGCGCGTACCTGTAAAGCATGTAAATACCCAGAAGCGCCAAAAAGATGTAAAAAAAAGATTCGTATATTTGAACCGGATGCCTTGGGTAAATACCAAAAGAGACCATGGAGCTAGGATTGCTGAAAATGACACCCCAGGGCAGATCGGTTTGCACCCCTAAAATCTCTTGGTTCATAAAGTTTCCCAGCCGTATCAGAGACCCTAAAACCATACCGCACGGGAAAATCCGATCGCTCAGTTCTATAAAAGGGAGGCGCTTATTTTTTGCAAAAAGGGCAGCAGCCAAAAAAGCACAAATGACCCCCCCGTGACTTGCCAGTCCACCCTCCCAAAAACGGAAAAGGCGCATTGGGTCGGTGTAGATCCAATCCAAGGGCTCATAAAAAAACAAATGGAACAAACGTGCCCCTAAAACCACCCCTAACATCATATAATTGGTGATCGATGAGCCGATCTCTTCCCCCTTTAAATCTGAAAAAGGGCGATAGTCGCACAAAAAGACAAAAAGGCGCAGCGCAAAATAAAAACCTAAAGCAAAAAAAACGCCATACCAGGCGATCGGATACCCGATAAAGGGTATCGTGAATGCAAATTTAGGTGGATCTGCAAAAAAAGTGAGAATCATTTCAAAGTAACGCTTTTTCTCTCTTCAATCCAGCGACGAATACGAAAGCTACTACCTCGTATGAGGGCAAATCCGACAGTTAATTGTAGAAGGGTTCGCACCTCTTGTGGCAGGGATAAGTGGGAAAAACCGATCCCAAGCACCATCATTAGGGCTACCATTAAAAAATCTTTTGGTTGCGGTTCGCGGATCGCACTCTTCATCAAAATGAAACGAGCTTTGACCTCCCCTAGAACGTATCCTGTTAACAAGATTAAGAGGTTTTGATCTACTGGCCCTACTGCTTTAGCACCCTTAGAAAAGAGTGTGAAGCCTGCAACTAACCAAAGAATCAATAGAACTAATTTTTGAATTTTTGTGCTGATCATATTCACCATTTTACCTTTAAACTTGGATATTTTTCGACAAAAAAACTCTTCACTAATAACAAACCGATCGCATATATTATTTGATCTATGAATGTAGCTTTAGCCTTCACTAGAATTTTTTTTACGATCCTGAGTATTTTCTTCATCACACTTTACTCAATTCAGTCCAAAAATGGCGAAATCCTTCCCAGAATATTTTATGGGCTAATCGGAGGGTTCTCTTTCAGTCTTCTATTGATCGGATTCGACACTTTTTTTAGAAAATTCAATTTGCGCTCTTTCAATATTGCGATCATCGGTTTGTTCATCGGATATTTGATGGGTGAGGCGCTCGTTTTGATCCTCAAGGCGATCCTAAGCATCAGTGTACTCTCATTTTCCTTAAACATCACCAGCATCGAAATTATCTCCATCTGCTTATTTCTTTTTGGAACCTATCTTGGAACCATCATGACACTTCGGTGGTCGGACGAGCTATATGTCAGTATCCCCTTTGTCAAGTTCAGCCAAATGAACCAAAAAAGGCGCGATATCATGATTGATCAGTCCACACTGATGGATCCGCGTTTCAACGATCTTTGCACTACCCGGATTTTAGACCAATCGATCCTTATCCCCCGCTTTGTTGTAAAAGAATTGTACGCACTCATTGAACTCCATGACGAGGCCTCAAAGACCAGGGGGCGTAAAGCGATAGAGACGCTCAAACGGCTCGAGACACTGCCGGGATTTGGTCTTCGTTTTAATGAAACCGATTTTCCGGAAATCAAAGAGATTGCCCAAAAAACGGTTCGACTTTCGCGCCTTGTAGACGCAAATATTTTGACCGCGGAATCAAAGCAATACCAGTTGACCGGCGCAGAAGGGGTGGAGATCATCAATCTCAACTCAATGGCTGCCGCCCTCAAACCCATCATGCAATCTGGAGAATTCATCCACATTAAAGTGCAGCGCCAGGGCAAAGAGCCCCAGCAAGGGGTGGGTTACCTAGAGGATGGGACAATGGTCGTGATAAACAACGCTAAAGATGCGATCGGACAAACCATTCGGGCCACTATTTTATCCTCAAAATCTAGTCCGTCGGGGCGGATTATTTTCTGCAACGCGGTGGATAAAAGCGGCCGTGAGCTCAATTACGAATATTTTGTTGACTACCATGACGAGGACGCTTGAGAGGGCTTGGCACCGACATCATTGAAATTGCAAGAATTGAACAATCTCTTCAGGAATTTGGCCATCGTTTTTTAGGGCGACATTTTACCCCTAAAGAGATCAGCTATTGCACAAGCTTCAATGAGCCTGCGGCCCGCTTAGCGGGCAGGTTTGCCGCAAAGGAGGCGATCGCAAAGGCTCTTGGCACCGGTTTTAATGGCATTGGCTTTTTAGACATTGAGATTCTCAATGCACCCTCGGGAGCTCCAGAGGCAAAAATTCATCTAGGTGATTATAAACACCTTAAAATACTGCTCTCAATCTCACACTGTAGGCTTTTTGCT
>CAXNCP010000082.1:0-4371 GCA_964200935.1 Chlamydiia bacterium
TGATTCAAAATTCCTAGGCCATTTTTTCCATAAAATCCGCCTAGAGTTCTAGGCATTGTGAAAAAGTGCAGATCGCTAATGTGTGCGCATCGAAGGGTCATCTACCCCATTCTGCCTTATCTAAGGGACGAAATCAAGGGGGTAGATGAAAAAAGGGGGGGATCAAATCTCAAGAAATTCCCTAAAGAATTGACCCTTTGCACCGTATGGGAAAGAAGAGCAGCCTATTTCTTTTTTTGACGGCTATTTTTCTCTTTATGTGTGGATAGATGCTTATTCAACTTCTTAGAGCGGGCAGATGCGCTGGCCTGACGGTTGTTTAATATCTTTGTATGGGTGTTATGTAGGGGATGCTCATCACGGTAGCAGCCCATCTCCTCAAGAGTATCAGCTCTTTTGGCATGTTTTTTAGCTTTTTTCTTCTTCTCGCTGCGCACCTCATGCATAAAACGACGGATCATTTTTTGCTTATCGCTCGGAAAAAAATGGGTAAGGATAAAAGGGAGGAGCTCTAGGGTTATAACCTCCTCTTCATGAGGGCTAAAGGGTAAGCTTGTCTCTGCCTTCATACCGGACTTTATCGCTTTTTTACGCGCGTGCTCTTGTTTATGGGTTCTATGTGGCATCACTACCTCTTAGCATTCTATATTTTTATATATAAATTCTTTTACTTTTATTCGAAATAGTTTATTTGTAGATATAAGGGATAAGGGGAGCTGGTCAACCTCAAACTGATAAAAAAGAAAGAGTTAAAGGATCATGAAAGAGCATAAATCCAGTATGTCAAAGTGGATGAACGAGACAAAAAAAGAGATCAACCCACAACGGATGGGTCAGATGAAAGAGGGCCATATGGACCACCACCATAAAGATATGGGGAATAAGCACCACGGAGCCAATTCCAGCAACGACAAGCTACAAGAGAGAAGACCTCTCCACGGATCGCCGATGGGGATGAAAAATAAAAACCGCGATGCGCGCTTCTAGTTTTTATCAATCAACTTTTCATAAATCGTTTGTTTTTTTACAGGATAAAGATCGGCTGCAATTTTGGCAGCCGTATTGACCTGCAGCTGGTGCTTTTCAATAAGGCTCAAGGCGTAATTTACCGCCTCTTGCTCCTTAGAGGGTGGGCTTGAAGGTTCAATAGCGACAACAAGTTCTCCGAAACGCTCTAAAGTGTTCAAAACATTCAAAACCTCTTCTTTTGAGCCGGTAATCACCTGTTCGAATTTTTTTGTCAGCTCCCGAAAAACGGTGACTTTGGCCTCAAATGGGATCATTTCTATCGTTTTCAAGATTCGGTGTGGGCTCTCAAAAAAGAGCGAAACCCCTAAGTAACTTGAGATCATTTCAAAAGTAGCTTTTTGTTCCCCCTCTTTTTTAGGAAAAAAACCCAAGAACTGGAAGGGTTTCATCGTCCCCATCAAGGAGTAGGCGACGATGGGTGCTGCAGCTCCCGGGATCGAGGTGACGGCTATTTGAGCTTCATGGCAGCTTTTAACCAAAAGAGCACCTGGATCGCAAACGGCTGGGGTGCCAGCATCACTGATGAGGGCGATTTTTTTGCCTAAGTGGAGCTGATCCAAAACCCATTGGAGCTTGGACTTTTCGCTGAACTGCTCGTAGCTCGATAGTGGAGTTGAAATCTCGTAATGGCGCAATAAGGGAGCGGAGGAGCGTGTGTCCTCGCAAAGGATTAGATCGACGCTTTTTAAGGTTTCAAGCGCTCTTAAACTTATGTCCTTTAGATTTCCGATAGGGGTAGCCACAAGATAGAGCATGACGCTTCCTTAATTTTTCAAAAAGGTTAACAAAAAACAGATGTTTGAAACAAAAAGAGTTTTTGTATTGAAAGGAGGTGGCCGGATTTGAACCGGCGCATGGAGGTTTTGCAGACCTCTGCCTTACCACTTGGCTACACCTCCATTTTCAAAAAACTTCTTTATTTTTTGAGCTTAGAAAAAAAACTTTTTTGTTTTTACTCAATGGAATTGGTGTAGATAGTAGCCGATTGCCCCCTTTTTTGTCTTTAAAAAACCTTGTCGAATGTTGGAATGATCAAGAAATAATAGTACCCCTTCAGTAAAAAACTGCAGGGGGTACAAATTATTGAAAATTAGTTCCAAGAACCGTAAGTTTCTTTTAACTTCCCTACAGGAACACTCAATATGCTAACCGTTAGGCAAGCCAAAATCAAAATTCCTTTGGTGATGAGATCGGTATTTGCAAAAAGGGTTCCGATGAATAGAACAACCGCGAAGACATGGTTAATCTTTCGGATCATGCGCCCCACCTCTGCCATGCTCAAGATCGAAACGACGATGATGAGTGCACCAAAAATATGACAAAGATCACTCATCATCCCCCCAATCCCAAAAAGGAATGGAGAGAGCATGAAGAACATCCCTAACAATGTCGAACCGATAAGGTAAGGCTGAAAGGTAACACCGCGTAACATTTCTTGAAAAAATTCTAGTGGTGCGGGTGGAAACTTTTCTGTTTGGGGATCATTGGATACACCGTCTGGATACGTTCCCTTAAAAAAGGTTCTGATGAAGTGTTTTTCTTTAAATGCTTTTACCAATAGCTGGGTCACAGCAACGACTTCATCAAGCGTCAACATACACATCAAAAGCATGCAAAATGCAGCTAAAAGGCATAGGCTACACCATGCTCCGACAAGCAAGGGTTGGAGTATCACTAAGATGATGCTGATAAGACCTAGGGGCACGACCAAAAAAGAGAAGCCGACAACTAGCCAGGGCATTGTACGCCAGCGGGCAGTACGCCCTTTTAAGCCCAGTAATACTTCTAATGAGTAGGCAAGGGCACCCAGTCCCGCGTCGGGGAGGGGAAATGCCTGAGATACTTTGGACGTGATCACCTTTTCAGTACCATTCACAAAAAATGGATCATAGATTGAATCGATGTACCCTAATTGATAGGCACACATGAGCCTTGCTGCAAACCAGCCAATGGTTCCAAAAACAAGAATCGGAAAACGTTGTACCCAGGAGGAGGGGTTGTAAGACCATCCTTGAGGGATTTGCCCCTCATCTTTGTCCTGTATCCCCTTAATACCAGGAAAAATCAGCGCAAACAAAATGCATAAAATTCCCGAAACTGTATCGTTGAGATAAGCCTGCGGGTCCTTGGCCCAAAAAAGTAGAGGGGCGAGCTGCAAATAGATTCCAACAAAGGTGATGACCCATGGGGAGTAAGGGCAGCTTCGTAGGGCTATCAAGGAAAAAACAATCACGATAGCGCCGCATATCTGATCACTAAGTAGGATCGTTTCTTGGCGGATCCCCAACATATCTGCTGTAAATAAAAGCCAAAACCCTAAAAAGAGGGTGACTAAAAAATACCAAAGGCGATGCCGCTCTTCGTTAGCGAGAAGGTTTTTTTTGAGCATCGAGGCGACTCCATTCTTTCTCTAGTTTATGGGGAACAATCAAATTGTTTTCTCTGTAGAAATCCCTTTTGTTGTTTTTTGCCCATTGAACAAGCGTTTCTAAGTTTTTATCGAGCGAGTGCTCAGCTCTCCAACCAAGTAGTTTTTTTGCCTTAGAGCAGTCGCAGTCATAGTGTAGATCGGCAATGTCGATCATAAAAGGCTTTATGAATGAATTCATCAAGAAAAACGAACCGATCTTCGCTGCGAATTTAGGGACCCATATCAGAGGGAAGTTATATCCAAACAATGCTTTACTCATTCTTTGATGGAGCTCAATGTACGAAAGCGACTTGTCTTCAGAGGCCAGCAAAGTGAGGAAGGGGGGGAGAGATTTTGCCTTTTCCATGCAAAGGTAAATGAGGCTGACAAGGTCGTCCATATGGAGGAAAGGATTACCGTGTGTCCTCTTTCCCGGATAGAAAAATGCCAAAAGTTGTTTTTCCATGATCCTTTGGAGTTGGGTGGAGAGAGGAATGGAGTGAAATTTGTCGTCATAGATCCCGGACATTCGGATGATTGTGACCTGCTTGATCGAGCCACGCTCCTCTTGAATGACCTGTTCTGTGATGATTTTAGATTTGGGGTAATTCCAATATGGGCATAAGGGGTCTTCTTCGTGAATTTTTTTTCCAACGGGCGTCTCTTTGTGGACAAGCATCGTGCTAGAGAACATGAACTGGTCGACTTCAAAGCTTTGCAAAAGTTGTAGTAGTAGGCGTGTCCCTTCAACCGTGATCTTCTGGTACTTTTTGAAAGAGCTATCCCCTTCAAAGCTATAATAGGCTGCCAGGTGGATGACACAATGGATTTTATTACCGTACTTTCCCTTGATATTATGGAACGTGGAAATCATCGATTCACGATTCGATACATCTAAAGGGATGATCTCCTCATCCTCTGAAAAAAAGATT
>CAXNCP010000083.1:0-4367 GCA_964200935.1 Chlamydiia bacterium
AGGAGCTTTTGGAAAAAAATATTGCCTCCTATAGAGGGCAGAACCCTAAATTTCCAGAACTTAGTTTTGTCGAAGTCGAAGAAATTCTTAGTCCAGAGGAATTTTTTGACTTGGTTTTGAATCACGATGGCATTTGTACTAAGCCACCTGAGCTTTTACATGATGCCTACTACCATCTAATCCCTTTATTCATTAATCTTTTTCGAGATCCAGAAAATTATAGACCTTATAAAAACAGCTTAAAAAAAATATGTTTAAGCTTAAAAGAACAACTTGATCTGGCTAAGATTTCGCCACAGGAGATGGTAGATTCTTTGAATAAGATTGATAATAAGTTAAAATTAACACTAGAAGTTTGCATCAAGATAGTTCCTATTTTGTTATGGTCTATAAGTGCCATTATCGATAATTTGACATCTGAATCAGAGGTGGATTTCAAAACTGGTAAGGATTTGGCTAACGTTATTTTGACAAGACACCAATCACTTTTAGGTTCAGCTAATTGGCAGAAAGCTGCGTCAAATGATCTCCAGATGGATCTTGAAGAAATCCAACTCCTATTGGACCCGAGCTCGCCCATAGTCTCTCGGCTACTTGAAGCTTTATACAAAAAAGCCGACTTAATTTAATTTGCTTTTTTTGATTCGATAGAGAGTCTTCCAACCTCGTCAACCCATATGAAATTTTTAGCTTTTCAAAACACCCATAAGAAAAGCTCACTTTCTTTTGATTTTTTTATAAGGATCGGCTAGCTTATTTCACCGTTGTTTTCCAAGGAATACCTATGACTGCGAACTCTGCTGCCTTAATTAGTTCGTTTGAACACATGCTTACAGTTTATAACGGCACAACGAATTTAGAGAATTTAGAAAAAATAGAGCGGCAGGAGGTTAGCACCAGTAAAGGGGTCAAGATCTTTATGCGCTTCAAGGATTCCCTTCTCGAACCTTCAAGATTTAACCTTTATGTAGTTTGTAAAGAATCGAAAGACAAGAATTGGAAAAAATATGCGTTGTTGAGCGCACCGATTTTAGCGGGTGAGATTTATAGCGAGGAATCTGTGGCGCTCCACAAAGAGGCCGCAAGAGAGGGGATAGCTTTTAAAATCCAAGAATTCACTACCGCGGCAGAAAAGGGTTATTATTCGCCTTTTGCATTTTATGGTGATCTTTTTCAGCTGATAGGAAATGCAGAAGAGCTCAAAGAGGAGACAAAGCTTTTTTTTGCTCGAAAAATCATCGACCTGGTTCATAGATTGCATTGTCTAAATATTGCTCATCAAGACATCAAGCTTGAAAATATTTTGGTCGATCAGGATCTAAAAGGGGATTTACATTTCTATCTTCATAACTTTAGTTATGCGACCAAAGATGAAACCACTACAGTACTTTGCGGGTCTGAAAATTATCTCCCCATGGACGATAGAATCTCTCATGTGGTTCACCCGAAATTGAAGGATCTCTATTCTCTGGGCGTGCTCCTTTTTAGCCTTTTCACCAAAAAAATGTGGAAGGATGAGCAGGATGAGATCCCGATGGAGTGGAAACAACATCCCCTGAGGTATTCGGTACTGATCGAGGAGGAGTATAAAAGAACTCTCGATCGCCACCTCGGGCAAATACCACAAAAAATGATCCCGATCCTTGGGGGGTTTTTGAGAGTTCACCCTTTCGATCGAATGCGTGCGAGAGAAGCTCAGACATTTCTCAGCTGATAGCTACAAAAAATAGTTTTTTGTAATCAGCCAAAGCGTTTCGAGATCTTTTTTCTTTAGCTTTTGGAGCTATTTATGGAAGCATTTTTTTCATAAAATAATCTAGCTCGATATGTCTTATTTCTGGATGTAGTCCAGAGCCCCCTCGAAAATGTAAAAACCGATAATCAACGTAGAATTCCATCGCAGTTGTTGACCAATCTATGGGCGTATTGGCCAGAGCGCCCAATCCTTTTTTTGCAAATGCAGCTTCATCATAGGGAAAAAAATCCTTTCCCATGCAGCGCGGCAAAAGGGAATATCTAACCTCGGGGTGATTTCTAAGATACTCATGGGAGGCAGAGCCTGTATCACAAACGATCCCATCTATTAAGCCAACATGAAATTTCAAATCTTTTATATCAGGTAATCTCTTTGGATCAAAAGCAATAAAGGGGACCCATAACCAGTGGGCATTTGGCCAATCTACATCGATTCCAATGAGCGGCACATCCTTTAAAAGGCGCCGTATGCTTACAGGTGAATTTGCCAAAAAGGCTTAACAATAATTTGTTAAGCCTTGAAAAGATGGAGGCGGTGGGACGTATTCAGAACTTTTGACAAGAGGAGATTTGTACATTTTCATGCTAAACAGGCTTTAGAAAAGAATCTACTATGAATCAACTTTCATTCCTGCAGAATTTGCCACCTCCAGTTTCTGGTGAGGCACCCTCAAGGCAAAATGGTTAGTAAATAACATTTTTGAAAAATTCATCCAGGGTACTTTTCACAATTGCAGGGTCGGGTTTTGAGATATCCACATGAAATGGAATCCAATTACTTGCCGGGAGCTCCATGAAGAAAGGGAGCCAAATCACCCTGTTTTTTGACAATAATCCCGCCGTGTAGCTCATAGCTGACGGGGCCATAATGAGAATGTCGCTGTACACCATAGCTCCGAAATCTTGTTCTAAAGAGCTGCCGAGGTGATACTCGATATTGTTGTCGCCATAGATGTCTACGAGCTCCTGCCGATTGCCCGTAGAGATGATATGGAACTTCAGAGGTTTAGAAAAACGGCGCTTTGACAGGTCTTTTATAAACAAAAGATTCCACTTGTCGTACAATCCATATTGTCTAGGCTGGTACACCTCAATTCTATCGTCTCTAGACCAGCGCCTGACATGAATCACTACATTATAAAATATTGGGTCAAGAAATTGCTCCTTACATTTCCCCTCATAAAAAAAATCCCTCGATTTTTTCAGTGCGTTGCTTGTAACAAATCTATCCATTTTTTTGTATACACTAGTATAGTTTCTCACTTTTTTGGATTGTCTATCACTCAATGGGAGATGCTTTTTGAAACCGATAAACCTCTCCAAATTTTCGATAAAATTAGGATCGTTACCGTAATTATGCTCTACAATCTCCATGGGGGTATATCTGTATTCAATGTTGTGCAGATCTGCATAAGCAAAAGTCAATAATAGTTGTAGATACTGCGATCCGAACCCATCCTCCCTGACTTGATTTGTAACCGATCTACATAAAAGAAAGGGATTTGTAGTAATTGCTATTAGATTAAAATAGCAAAATATTTTGTTCATTTACTTTCTATATGCTCACAATAAAAAATAAACTTAAGTAAAAAGCAATTATTAGTAAATTATTAAATTGTATGGATTACAAAGAACGAAGGAGAGGGATTCGAACTCCCGGAAGGTTGCCCTTCAACGGTTTTCAAGACCGCCGCAATCGACCGCTCTGCCATCCCTCCAGTAAGGATTGCGAAATCTCGCGGTGAGTATGAGGAGAGAATAGAAGTCTAAGTCTCTTTTTATCAATTAGTTTTATCTTCTAACGAAATAAAGGGGCATTCGCACCCCTTTTATACCGTTTCGTGAAGGCAATAATTTGTTAAACCTTGAAAAGATGGAGGCGGAGAGAATCGAACTCTCGTGCTCAATAGCTTCACCTCAAATGACTACATGCTTAGCTCAAGTTATAATTTTACGCTTTATTCTTGTCGGCGGAACTTGAGCAACCTAAAACAAAAACAAGCGACCCTGTGCAACTTGAACACCACCCACAGGATGAAACTGTGGTGTTCGTACCAAGATAATAACGATCTCATCTTAAATCCTTGGTCCAACCTAAGGAGATCGGCTACTTACTACTGTTAGGTATTAAGCGGCGAGAAGCATTTCTGCTTCATCTTCACGTTTTGCAGTTATCTGCGTGCCGGAATGATTAAAGAGGCCAACCGACGTCCTCTGCATGCCACCTGAACCTCGACTACCAAGTCGAAACCAGTACGCCCCCATCGGCTATTATATCACAAAAATCCTTAATTGTCGAATGCTGGAGATTGTTAGAGCTTAACTCCTTAAGGGACAATACCCACAGACGCCTATGAAAGGGTGAGTTTCAAGAGGGGAATCCTTTAAGTAGTCTAGGGTACCTTGGGACAAAGTAGGTGCAACTTTTTGACCAAAAAAAGCCGATCAAAAAGTTATGTAAGCAAGAGGGGAGATTTGACTCTATAGACCTTGCAGGGAGTGCTTTTTTTATTAAAATGGATTTAAATCGGGAGCCCTTTTAACATGACATCGACATGAAGCTTACAAACTATTTAAAAGATGGTTTTTTATTGCTAACAGTAACTTCACAT
>CAXNCP010000084.1:0-4356 GCA_964200935.1 Chlamydiia bacterium
CATTGAATGCCATCATGGCACTTTGTTCATTGACAAGCCCGTTAGTAGCTTCCAAGGAGGCCACCCCTTCGATTCGGAAAAACTTCAAGTTCTCTAAAAAATTTTGATAGTCGGGATTATAGGGGGTCAATGTAGAGCCCAATCGCTCATGATGAAATGCTTGGCGACGAATCCACATCGTGGTGAAAATAGAGGTCCCTACACCGGTGCAAATGGTACGTACGAAATGGAAAAATCCGGTGCCACTTGGCAGTTTCTCAGTGGGTATTTCTTGAATATTGAGTGTGATGATCGGATTGATGAAAAAAAGAAGGCCAAAACCCATCAATAGTCTAGAAAACATGATGTGTAATAGATCGACATTTGTAGCAAAATAAGCGGTATAAAAACTTGAAAGGGCAAAAAATAGGAATGCCAATCCAAGTGGGATGAGTGGGCCGAACCGTTCGATCATTTTTGTTGCAATAGGGCTAAATAAAAGGGGAGGCACCCCCAAAGGGGCTATGGCTATCCCCGCCCAAACAGCTGTGTAACCCATACTCTCTTGGAGCCACAGAGGCACGATCACAATAGCGCCAAAATAGGCCGAATACATCAGGATGAGAAAAAGGATCGAAATCGAGTAGGTGCGGTATCGAAACAAAGATAAATCGACGATCGGATTCTCTTTGAAATACTCCCATAAAAAAAAGTAGAGATAACCGATGATACTCACTAACGACAAAGTGAAGATCAGATCGGATCTCAACCAGTCAAATTGCTCCCCTTTGTCCAGTACAAATTGAAAAGAGGATGCGCTGATAGCTAAAAGAAAAAACCCCAATTTATCCACCGGAATTTTTTCTACTTTTGTTTCAAAATTCTTGAGAAGCCGATGAACAACAATAGCGCTAAAAATCCCCACAGGAATGTTGATATAAAAAATCCATGGCCAACTGTAATCATACGAGATCCATCCCCCAAGAATCGGCCCTACAACTGGTCCCACAACAATAATTGTGCTCCATATTCCGATCACTTTGCTTTTATCCTCAACCGGGTTAGATGCAACAAGAAGACTTTGGCTCAACGGGACGAGTGGACCCGAGATCAGCCCTTGAAAAAACCGGCTGACAACAATCATGGTGATATTGAAAGAGAGGCCACAGAGGATAGAAAAAAAAACAAATCCGATGATCGATAGCACAATCAGCCGGACCGCCCCAATTCTTTTTGTTAACCAACCGGTCATGGGGAGGCCGATAGCACTTCCAACAGAAAAAGAGGTGATCACGTAGGTGCCTTGATTGACGGCTACACCCAGGTCCCCTGATATATAGGGGATCGATACATTAGCGATTGACAAATCCAAAACAATCAAAAATGTTGCTGCCGATAATGCGATGATGGAGAGGATTCGGGCCAACCCCTTGAGATATAGATCAGGGTGATTGATCGATGGAGTCGACATCTTTTTCCAAAGTTAAAGCAAATTGGGTCTGATTTTCATCGACCGTTTTTTGGATCAATTCCTCTACCCCTTTGAGCTCGTCATCATAGATATCGGTCATGAATCGAGGGACATTTTTTTCTCTTGGGGCCGGTGCCATAGAACCTCTAACCAATCTTGTGTCCACTGTGACGTACATCGAAAGCCCAATCCTCAAGGGGAATTGTTTTAACATCTGATCAGGTATATCGATCCGAACCGGTACCCTTTGGACGATTTTGATCCAATTACCGGTCGCATTTTGAGGCGGGATCACCGAAAAAGCGCTCCCTGTTCCGCCACCTACACCAGCCAACACCCCTTCGTATTCAACCGCATGTCCATAGATGTCAGATCGGATACGGACTGGCTGGCCGACGCGCATTCTTTCTAGCTGAGTCTCTTTGAAATTTGCTTCGATCCACAT
Source organism: Chlamydiia bacterium (assembly GCA_964200935.1). GTDB lineage: Bacteria > Chlamydiota > Chlamydiia > Chlamydiales > RGXB01 > RGXB01. The sequence goes on from CAXNCP010000084.1 coordinate 1,896, forward strand.
CTGGTTGAGCGGAACCACCGATAGGAGCGGCATACTTGTCTCAACCCATTTACCCACCTGAACGGTTCTTTGGGAGACAACACCTGATTGGGGTGCTATGAGGGTACAGCGTTTCAAATTGATGAACGCCTGGCGCACCGCTTGCTTGTTGGCCTCAACCCTTGGATGTGTGGCTATTGTAGTGCCACCCACTTGTGCTTTCAATCCATTCAATGTTTCTTGGGCGTAAATGAGCTGAGCTTGGGCATCCTCCATGTCATACTGGGCATGTTCAAAGTCTTCTCTAGAGACGCTACCTGAGGTGACGAGTATTTTTCGTCTCTCGTAGTCTTGCACTTTTTTCAACAAGATCGCCTGTTTTTCATCTACAAGTGCCTTTGCTGAGAGGACCGATGAGAAAAGCTCTGCAACATCACGCACAGATTTTGCCAACTCTTTTAAAGCAAGGTTTAGGGCAATCTCATGGTCTGTCGGATCGATTTGTACGAGCGGGGTATTTTTTTGGACAAAGTCGGCATCTTGAACGTATATTTTTGTGACGATACCCGGTACCTGCGCTGTAACCATGACCGGATTTCCACTTACGTAAGCATCATTGGTATACTTATAATATCTCCCATGAAGGAACCAGTAACCAAAATAGGCGATACCGATGATAAAAAGGATCGATGAGAGGATCGTGAATACATAGTTTCGTTTTTTGTTATTGGTCTGAAGATCGACGGGATCTTGCGCGTTTGCATTTTTTGGGGCGTTGGGGTCCATTAGTAACCCCCTTGAATGGTTGGAACCTTGTCGGCTTCAAACCCGCCACCAAGAGATTTGATGAGGCGCACGATCGATAAAAGGCGATAATTTTGTAATGTAAGCATGTCCGACTGGTTTTCTAAAACCTGGATTTGGGCTAAAAAAACCTCCAACTGATTGTCCAACCCGGCTGTGTAGCGACCACGGGTAAGCCCCTCTTTTTGGCATACAGTATCTAGAAAATTCTTTTGTACTTCGATTTGATCATGAAGAGTACCTAATGTCTTCAACTCTGTTGCCACCTCTTTTACAGCTTGTAAAAGCGCTTCGTTATAATCTTCGACCGCTTCATTGAAAAGGGCAATTTTAGATTGTAAGTTCGCTTCAAGTCGCCCTCCGGTAAAAAGGGGGAGGCTGATGGAGGGGATGAGGGATCCCATCAAACTATCCCCTTTCAACAGGGTGTTGAACTGCAAGGATTCAAATCCGCCGATCGCATTCAAATTGATGTTGGGGTAAAACTCGGTACGTGCGACACCAATTTGTTTGGATGCCGACTCGGCAACCCAAATTTTACTGATCAGGTCGGCTCGTCTAGCCAAAAGATGCATACCGATTTCAGGAGGAAGGGGGAAGGGTTGCTCAAAAACGGTAGAGGCATCAGTCAAGCGGATGAGACTATCGGGATCCTCGCCGATCAGATTTTTCAAAACGATGAGGTCTATTTGCTGCTCTTTTTTCCAATCGAGCAGCTTTTTTTGCGCTTGATCGATCTTCTCTTGGATTGTGAGGACATCGTATGCGCTGTCGAGCCCTGTATCTCGGCGCTGTATCAAGAGAGTCTGCATAGTATCCCACAAATGCAAAATTTTTTCGTAAACGACAATTTGCTCGTGGCTTGTTTGGGATTGAAAGTAGGCAAAGGCGATTAATGAGGATAAAATTAGTTCTGCCTGGATTGTTTGAGCCAACTCGGACATAGCCAGCCCTAAAGCTGCCTCATGTTTTTTCCGATTTTTTCCCCAAAAATCGAACTCGTAGGAAAAATTCAAGGACAGATCAAGGATGTTTGCACTGGAGGGAAGGGCAATTGTGGATGGGAGGGGATAAAAACCTAAAACAAAACCGTTTTTTGAAAAATAGCTCCAGCTCTCATCATAATTTGCACTCAAAGAGGGTAGAAGGGCTGAGCGGATCTTTTTTGCCTCTTGTTGGGCAAAACCAAATTTTGCCTGGACCTTTTTCAAGGTTGGACTTTGCCTAAGCCCTTTTTCAATTAGGTAACTGAGCTGTTGATCAGCAAAAAAATCCCACCATTGCCTTGTGGGCCAATCCCCTTTACAAAACTGCATGGAGGTGAAAGCCTCATCGAGGGGCTGATTCAATGTAGCAGATGGGAAGACCTTCGCCTCTTTGAGATCCTGATTGCAGCCGATTGTTGTAAAGGATAATGTAAAAAAAATTAAATTTCTGGAGTATTTGCCCATTCTAGATTTTTTTTAAAAGAAATGATGTTTAACTTAAATAAACTTCTTTTAGAGGAAAACCGTTTGGATAAAAGGGGCGATCTTAAAAATAAATGAGGGAAATTTAGATCATATAATTTTTTGCCAAAATCTCGAATTCTCTCAGCTCATGATCGATCCAATCGGTCCCTTTCCCAAGCTCCTTAGCCATAATTTTAGCGACGCTTGGGGCACAGGCTAGTGCACTT
>CAXNCP010000085.1:0-4316 GCA_964200935.1 Chlamydiia bacterium
GCGATCGGAAAAGGGGTAAAGCCCCCCTACCCAAAGCCGGGGTTTATACCTATGGAAGAATTTTTGTTTCTGGACCAATTTTAAATAATTGTCTTTTTAAAAAGGGATTAAAATCCATATTTACCAGAAATGGATATATTTATATTCTTCAATATCTAAAAAAGGGTAATTATCTGCTTTTACGTTTTTTTTTCCTGATATTTTCTCTCCCCGTTTTGTACTCCAGTCCGAAAATCTATGACGGATTTCTTTTTTTCAACGAGCTAGAAATTTTAGAGATGCGGTTAAAGCAGCACGCCCAGCACGTCGATTATTTCATTTTGGTCGAGTCCAAGGAGACCTTTCGTGGAGATCCTAAACCGCTCTACTTTGAAGAAAACAAAGGGCGATTTGCCCCCTATTTATCTAAGATCATCCATGTTGTAGTGGAACGAAAAGATTTCTTTGATCGTGAAGAACCTTTTTGGTCTCGTGAAGCCTACCAAAGAAATCAAATCTTTTTGGGTCTAAAAGATGCTAGTATGGAGGATACGGTCCTCATTTCCGATGTCGATGAGCTGATAGATGATCCTGTTTTCAATCGCCTCAAGATGTATGCTCGTCAAAAAAAGGGGGTCATTAAATCTATTTGTCTCGATCAACATCAATTCTATCTCAATTTAAAACATAGCACACCCTACTTGTGGGTGGGGCCTATTGTTTGTAGGAAAAAAAATCTTTTTAATACATCGGCGGATGATCTAAGACGTAATCGGAATGCGTTTCAAAAAATGTATGGGGGCTGGCACTTTACCTACATGGGCGGAGGGGATAAGCTCCAGCAAAAACTCCAAGCTTTCAGCGAAACCGTGTATGACGATCTAATCCATGAGCAACCTACGAAAATTTCCCATGAGCTTTTTACAAGATGTCAAAAAGGATACGAATGGGTAGAGATCGATTCCTCTTTTCCCAGATTTGTTCTAGAAAACATCGATTACTACCAAAATATTGGGTTCATCCCACAAGCATCTTGATAGGACAAATTACCCCTTAAGATAATCGATCAAGGACTTCAATGAACCCTTTTCTTGTCTTTGTTCTTTAAGAATCTTGTAATTCAGAGTTTTTGTCCGGATCTCCTCTTCATTGGCGATCACTACAACATCAAACCCCTTTCGATCGGCATACTTGATTTGATTGGGGAGTGGTTTATCCTGCAAGTAGACCTCTGCTCCAATTCCATGCGAACGAATTTCTTCGGCAAGGGAAATATAATGTGGCAAAAACTGTCGATCTTGCACCGTAACTAAGACTTTAGCAAATGTTTCAGTATCAGATTTGATGAGCCCCCTCTCGATCATTTTTGGGATCAATCTGGAAACTCCGATCGAAATTCCCACACCTGGCAAAACCTTTCTGGTAAAAGTTTCTGCAAGATTCTGATAACGCCCTCCAGCACAGATGGTACCAATTTCTAAGCAGTCCATCCACTTCGTCTCATAAATAGTTCCGGTGTAGTAATTCAATCCTCTAGCTAAAGTAGGATCGACCTCCAAAATAGAATCGACGACATGGAATGAGCGCGCCAGATGAATCACCTCTTTGAGCTCTTTTAGACCCGCCGCTAAAAGATCATTCTTGGTAAATCCCTCAAGGTAATCCAACATCTGTTGATTGGAACCCTCTTTTTCTAAAAAGGAGAGGATTTGAACCACTACCTTTTTTTCAATACCAAGCTCTTCTAGCCCTTTTTCCATCATCAAGGCATCTATTTTCTCTTTTTTATCAATCTGGCGTATAGCCGCCTCAAGCTGACTTTCATGGACACCAAACTCTTGCATCAAGCCAATCAAAATCTTTCGATTGTTGATCTTGATTCGGTAGTTGGGCAGCCCGATAGAGGAAAAAATTTTGTGGATGATCCCTAAAAGTTCCGCATCGTAGGCCAATGAGAGTTCTGTCTCCCCAATGATGTCTATGTCGCACTGATAAAATTGTCGGTAGCGACCCGCCTGGGCCCGCTCTCCCCTCCAAACAGGGGCGATATGGTAGCGTTTAAAAGGGAAGATCAACTGACCGTAATGTTCAGCAACATAACGGGCAAGAGGGATGGTTAGATCAAATCTTAGACCCAACTCCTTTTTCGATCCCTCTTCACCGGTCAAACGGCAAAGACCATAAATTTCACTGTCGTTTCCTTTGGACAAAAGGGTCGAAGCCTTTTCGACAGCCGGGGTGTCCATCGGGGTGAAACCGTAGCTTTCAAACTGTTTTTTGATAAAATCGAGGCAAGTATTAAATGCAACCTGCTCTTTAGGCAATAATTCAGGAAATCCGGAAATAGAGCCAACTAGAATCCCCTTAGACGATTTAGACATTCAATGAACCTACAATTTTGCCCAAATTATGGAGAGAGGAAAGAATTTTGTCATCTAGGAAACGATGAAAAAAAATGCAGAGCTTTTTTCCCCTTAAAAATTGGGCTAGACCCCACCCTTCTCTATTCTGCTCTGTCGGTGTACTTTTCTAAATGCGCTCTTAGGGCCACCTGCGACATAGCTGCCGATGACGTACACCCGTAAGGCTGACTCTAAGGACTCATCTGAACTCTTCCTTTTAGTGATCATCGAATCAAACGAGAGTTGACTGATAAGCTGGCATAGGGTCTCCATATGCTCTACCTGAGTCCGGAAAGAGGGTTCTTTCGGGGTTCGCTCCTTTGCCCCTTTTACCTCAATAGCTCTTGTTTTCATGGGCTCTTTTGCCACAACGGGATCGGGAAGTTTCTCTACGCTGTCGAATTCCTCCATCAAATTGCGTCTTGATGCCCGCTTTTGAGCCAGTTGCCTTTTCATGTCATAGTGTGGGCGAACATACTCATCCAATCGCTCTTTTAAATCTTCTATTTTGCCTCGTCGCAATAAGTTATCGGCAATATCATGGATCAACTCAACACTGGCCAGCATCTCTTTAAAAGAAGGGTTTGTTTGCTCTTGTTCTAAGAACTCTGTGGTCGTAAGAGCTACAAGTGAATACTTCTTTTCGACTTCTAAAAACTGAAGATAGGGGTAATTTTTATCCTCTCTCAAAAGATTTCTAATAGCCATCTCAGTAGCCTCAAAATCCCATTCCCGTCTGGACATCCATAAACCGGGTTTCAAATATTCAAAAGACATAAAAACCTAAATAAAGATTTAAAATTAGCGCTCTAATGGATTAGAAAGGATATCAAAGATAATTTTTTTTAGAAACTAAAAAGGTCATGTTTTTGACTTTTTTGCCTTTTTTTACCCCTAGTTTGCTCTTAACGAGTGACTTCACATAACCCTTATGTATATAAAATTTTCTAATTAGCTGAATTGAAGGGCTCCCAACCGGATGCCCCTCGCAATCGCTTTTTGATTGCTTGGAATACCTTTCGGATTAGCTGCCTACGCTATGGCCATTATGAATTTGCGCTACACAATTGTTTGGTGTGGGGATCGATGTTTTTTATTTCTACCCAAAAATGGATTCAATTTCTTGTTGAATGATCAGAGCTGAAATTCTTAAGTGGGAGCTTACACTAACTTTTGGTTTTTTGGATCAAGAAAACACACAACATTTAACAAAACGCGATGACACATAGGTTTATCATACAATATTTATCGATGCTATTTAGATTGCTTTTCAGACCTCTTGAGTGCCACTTTGAGCGTCGTTTAATGTTTCTTGGATCGAAATAAATTCGCTGTTTACCTAATATGCATAACATATGGATGTTCTAGCCAAAGAAAAACCTTCGGATAAAAAAACTAAAGAGATTATCAAAGAGAAGAAAAGCCTTCGCGTACCTCCCCAATCCAAAGAGGCGGAGAAACTTGTTCTAGGTATGATGTTCTCTTCTGTCAATGCTCTGAATGCTGCAGCAGACAGTTTGCAGCCTGAGGATTTCTATTTTAAAGAGCATCAGATTGTTTTTCATGTACTACAAGAGGCCTACCGTAACGATCGTCCAGCTGATATTCACCTGGTGAGTGAAGAGCTTAAGCGCCGTGAAAAGCTCAAAGAAGTTGGTGGAATTTTAGCCCTTTCAGAGATCGCACAATATGCGGGAACTTCTGCCCACATTGAAGAGTATGTTGGGATCGTAAAAGACAAAGCAGTATTGCGTCGCATGATCCAAACTGCAGGCGATATGGAAAAAAAGGCGCATCAAGAGCCATCTGATGTTTTATCTTTTTTAGATGAATGCCAGGCAAAACTTTACACCATTTCGCAAGAAAAGTCGGCCAAAGATGGTTTCTTATTGAGGGATATCCTATCCGGTGTTCGTGCCACAACCAAGCTCCCTT
>CAXNCP010000086.1:0-4288 GCA_964200935.1 Chlamydiia bacterium
TCCAGTACTCGAAAAGATTGCAAAAATAGATGCTAAACAAAGAGAGGATAAATACGGACACAGCCTCCTTGAATGAAATTTTAATCGATCTGGATCCTAGTATTGAGAGCCCCCCCAACAGGATTAACCCGGCTAGAAGCATTCTAACACCGACGGTAAAAATGGGATCTGCGTAGGCTACAAGTGCTTTTCCGATCGGAAAAGTCAAATGCCCTAGGCCGTGTAAGAGGGGAATCAGCCAAATCATTCAACAATTAGACTATATAAGATTGAGTTAAGTAGGGAGGGTTTTCTCCGATTCTTGTAAATGGCAACGGTACAGCCCTTTTTTGCATAGGAAAATTTTAAACAAAGACTTAGGGCTTCAGTTGAAAAAAGATGAGCCTATCAGGTTGTCTTTCTTAGACTGACTCTGTTTAGAGCAATTTTAGAAGGTTTTTTTAAGTCGCAAGAAAGCACTCGATGAGTTCTAAAGTGTGGATCTCTTCTATTTTTCGGTCAGCAGGGTGCTTAGCTCTATAGTGGTACTTTTTTTCAAACCAGTGGAGTGTATGTTTCCGATGATTGAATGCAAGGTTCAAAAATTCTCGAAACCCGTCCCATTTGCACGGTTCCAGAAGAGGTTTTTTAGGAGTGAGTGTTATAAACTGTGAATCGACTTTAGGGGGTGGATCAAAAGATTTTGCAGATACAACGATACCGGGTTCGAGATTGTACTGAATGCGTAAGAGGTGGGATAGCTTAGAACCGTTTTTACCGCTTGGAGCCACCACCTTCTCCACAACCTCTTTTTGCAACATGAGGTGAACTTTAGTAAAAAGATGTGATAATGGGGCAATCTTTTCTAAAAAAGGTGTTGAAATGAGATAAGGGAGATTGCTGATGAGGCCAAAAGGGCCCCTAAACTGGTTTCTCGCATCTTCGAAGTCATACTCCAGAATGTCTTGATGAATGACTTTTGCGTTGGGGTGGGTTTTTAGCCTTTTCTCGATGTAGGGTAAGAGCTTTTCATCACGCTCGACAAGGAGAATCGGCGTAGCCTGTTTGATTAGATGCTCTGTGAGCGCCATTGCACCCGGCCCCACCTCCAAAATCCCATTTTCCTGGGGAAGAATGGATTTTACGGCGTGGGTAATTATCGCTTCATCTTTTAAGAAATGTTGACCTAGGTATCTTCCCATAGAAGGTATTTAAGAGGCAGTTTGAGAGGCTTTGGAAGCCATGACATAGCCCTGTTTTAGCTCGATGCGGTAGACAATAAACAATCCGAATGAGACAAGAGCTGTGCTGAGTAAAATGATCGGATGGAACGGCTCTTTGAAGAAAAGGTAGGCGTTTAGTGAGGCAAATAGGGGACTCAATAGGCCAAAAAAGGAGAGCAGGGTGGCCGAAAACCGTTTCAAAAGGTATCCGTAGAGATTGAAGCAGATGATATTCGATATAAAGATGATCAGGGTCATCCAACCGAAGTACGGTTTCATTTCAAGATTTGCCCACTGTTGAAGGGGGCTTACCTCGATAAAAAAGGAGGTGATGAGCGCAAGAAGGCCTCCAAAAAGCATGCTATAAGCATTCACTTTTACCGGGCACATTTGTTGATCTTTGACGAGCAATCTCAATAAAATCCAGCCGTAAACACCGCAAAAAGAGGCTCCGATCACTGCAATTGAGGGCCAGGAGAAGAAGGTGTTGATTTTGAACAAATCCTCCGAGCCGTCTTGGAGCGCCAATACAGGTAAAAAGCCGACGAAACCAATTACCATACCGACCCATTTGCTCATTGTCATCTTTTCTTTGAAGTGGATGTAAGACAAAAGGGCGCTGAAGAAAGGGGACATGCTGTAGATAAAGCAGGTCTTGGCAGAGGAGAGATACTTTAGCCCCCAGTACTCAAAAATATTGCAAAAATAGATACTGAACAAGGAGAGGATGAAGGTGGAAATCACCTCTTTAAAAGAGATTTTGATTGATTGGGACTTTCGTAAGCCAAGCCATCCGAGAAGGAGCACTGCAGCCAAAAGCATTCTGACCGCTACAGTAAAAATCGGATCTGCGTAGGCTACAAGCGCCTTTCCGATCGGAAAAGCTAAAGACCAGAGGCCATATAGGAAGGGGATCATCCAAATCATCATGGTAAAAGAGTACATGAGATAGGGGTTAAAAAGGTAGTTTTTCCTTCAAAAAAGGGGATTTAAAACCCTTAAGGGTAAAAAAATTTTTTTTCAAACAGTCGCTAAAGCTCATTTAAAATAATTTTTTTACGGGCACGGTCCATAAAGCGGATCATATAGTAGAGATTGTGTGAGCTAGCCAACGACAAACCTAAAAGTTCATTCGCCTTGAAAAGATGGTGCAAAAAGGAGCGGCTTACCGTCTTACAGGCTCTGCAAGAGCACCCCTCTTCAATCGGCCGAGGATCATCTTTATAGGCACCAGATATAATTCTCAAAGACCCATTGTCGGTCAACAGGGTTCCGTGCCGGGCCGCTTTGGTTGGATAAGAGCTATCAAAGCTATCGATACCAAGGGGGATTGAGGAGGCGAGCGAAGGAAGGTCTGCGATCCCTAAAAGGTGGATCGGCTTTTCTTGTGGTAAACAGGGGAGTGTGTAATTCAACATCTCGATCATCTCGTCCCTGTTTTTCCCCAGGCTCCCACCAACGGCGTGCCCGTCAAAATCGAGCTCTCGTAGAATTTGGCAACTTTTTTTCCTTAAATTAGGGTCGATCCCACCGTGAATCACAGAGTACAAAGCCTGATCCGTTGGATGCGCTTGGTGGAATAAAAGGGAGCGCTTTTCCCATCGATGGGTCCGCTCAAACGATTTTTTCAAACCATCCGGCGAGATGTGGTAGGGGGGCAGTTCGTCAAACGAGATCATGATGTCGGCGCCGATCTTTTTTTGTGCCCCGATCGATGTTTCGGGGGTCAATAAAATGGATCGACCATCCCGATAGGAGCGGAATTTGACCCCCTCCTCAGAGATTTTTTGCACGCTATTGCTGTGTTTTTTCGTCCCCTGGCTTTTGAGCTCGCTAGCCACAGAACCATAGGCCAAACTAAAAACCTGGAATCCGCCTGAGTCGGTAATGATTGGGCGACTCCTGCCGCTAAAACGGTGGATTCCACCCATTTTTTCGACCACATCCTCGCCTGGCTGCACCATCAGATGGTACGTGTTGGCAAACATCAAATCGAGTCCAGCCTCCATCGATTCATCGTGCCCCAACGATTTCAACACCCCGTTTGTCCCAACCCCTACAAAAGCTGGTGTTAAAAAAGAGCCGTGCAGGGTCGTTATGCGACCCACGCGGGCGTTGGATTTTGTAGACCGGTGAAGCACCTCGAAATGAAATGTTTTTGTTAGTAGGCTCATGCCGGTACCAGACGTTTGGTGAGTTTAGAGAAGGGGGTCATGAAAAAGATCACAAAGTATTTTACAATCAAACTCATTACGATCACTTCAAAAATTGATCCGGCAATTCCCCAAAGGGCAAAAAAGGTGAATAAAATTGTGTCGAGCGTTTGCGAGATCAATAAAGATGTCATGATCGAAAAGGGGAGCGAATTTGGAAAAAAATGGTTCCTGAGCTTGGTGAAAAAGCGGACATCCAGTTTTTGCACCAAAAAAAAGACTGTAAAGGAGGCAAGAAGGGTTCTTGGAGAGTTTTCCAGTATGGTAAAAAAAGCATTATGGGTCTCGTCGTGCAGGGAGGGTGGATAGAGAAGGTGAATTTTTGCCATGATCGCAAAGGTCAAGAGGAGAAAAAAGTTGATTTTGATGACCTGTTTGGCCGCATCTTTGCCAAAGTATTCTTGAACGAGATTGAGCGAAAAAAGGCTTAAAATTGCATAAGCGTCAGTGCAGGTAACCTCAAGGCCAAAAAGATAAGTTTGTTTTTGAATGAACAGATTTGCCAGAATCGCTTGCAAGGCGGAAAAAGCGGTCAGAGTCTCTTTGCCAAGGCGCAGAGCGACCAATCCCAAAAAAACTAGTGTCACCAGGTGGAGTATAAAGACGATTTCATTCATAAATAGTGGTCAAAACTATAGCAATTTTTCCCCTTTTTTCCAAGAGTTGATCACCATTTTTAAAAAAAATTTCTAAAAATAGATCGATAAGAGTTTTTTTAATCTGATGCTCGAATTTTGATCAAAACAAATTGATCAGCGGGGCAAAAAACGATTGTAAAAGATAGTATTGACAATCCAAAAAGCATCTTCCATTCTAATGATCATGAAAATTGCTATTACCGGTGCAGCAGGGCAAATTAACTATGCCCTGATC
>CAXNCP010000087.1:0-4277 GCA_964200935.1 Chlamydiia bacterium
CAGCTCCTCGATGATCGGAGCAAGCTGACGGCAAGGTCCGCACCATGGAGCCCAAAAATCGACTAAGACAACCCCTTTTGCGTGCATGACTTTAGCGTCAAAATTTTCCTGGTTTAATTCATGTTCTTGGCTCATACGTTTCCTTATAATGTTTTTCCAGTTCTTTTAAACGTTGCTCAAGATGAGCAGTTAATTTTGCCTTGGATTCCTTTGTGGGTTGATCCTCAAATCCGCTTACCTGGATCGCTTTTGATACTAAAGCCAAAAGCTTACCCTTCAAGGGGGGAAATTTTTTCCCTTTTGGCCATAGAGTATACGCGCCCCCGATATAGACGGGAAGGATATGTTGCACTTTGCAGTGCAAAATCATGGCGGATAACCCCTCTTTAAAATTTGAAATCGACCCATTAACACTCCGCATACCCTCCGGAAAAATGATGAGGCACGCCCCTTTATGGATACTAAGGTTACATTGCTTGAAAAAATCGCGGGGCATGTTTTTCTCATCGACAAGTAAAATATCAAAGAGATGTGTTAAAAAACGGAAAAAAAGATTTCGATGCATCACCTGCTTGCTGGCAATAAAAACAGTAGACGGGCCAAACATCGTAAGCAAAATGAGACTGTCAAAATAGGAGCTATGGTTTGCGTAAACTATGCCGCCGGGAAAACTATTCAAGAATTCTTTCCCTATGATTTGAAATTGGTAAAAAAAGGAGAAAAACCCGCTCAGAAGAGCAACAACCCATCCTCTATAGAAAGGCGGAGGCGAAGAGAACTTTTTTTTTATGTGGACCAACATCTCCTCACAAACCTCATCAGTAGTTAAAAATGTGGTGTCTATAAAAAAAGCATCATCAGGGCGGATTAAGGGGTCAATTTTTCTTTTGGAATCTTGCTCATCACGTAGGATTAACTGCTCCAAAACCTTCTTATAGCTAGTTTCGATTCCCATCGATTTTTGCTCTAGTTCCCTCCTTTTAGCCCTGGATTCTACCGAGGCTGTGAGAAAAAATTTGACATCCGCGCTCGGGAAAACCTTAGAGCCTAGATCTCGCCCATCCCCAACAAAATCCCCTTTTTTTGAGATTTCCTGTAGCTTTTTATTCACAAATGTACGAACAGACCTCAGCTTGGCGATCCATGAAGCTTTCATTGCAACATTTTCATTACGCAAAAAAGAGGAGACTTCCAATCCATTAAAATAGTAACGGGGAAAACTGCCCTCATAAATGAGCTTCAAATCGGCCTTTGGCAGAAAGGTTTCAAAAAATTCTTCATCTGTTTGTTCTAAATCAGATAAAGTCAGATAGGCCGCTATTGTCCTATAGAACGCACCCGAATCAAGGTAATTGATACCCAGTCGCTGAGCAATTTTTTTTGCCAGTGTCGATTTCCCAGAGGCGCTGGGTCCATCAATTGTGATAATGAAATGCGTCATCAGAATCTAAAATAGGCGAAAAGTATCGGTGTTGTAAACAATAACGAATCGATCAAGTCTAAAATCCCACCAAGACCAGGTATTTGGTTGCTGTCCTTGACCTGCGCATCACGCTTCAATACCGATTCTGCAAGGTCTCCTAATTCTGCCGCAACTCCAAGGATGAGTCCCAAAGAGATCGCCTCATAGGTAGTTATGTTGATGTAGCAGCTTAAAAATACACTCATCAAAACGGAGCTTATAAGGCCAAATATGGCCCCCACAACTGTTTTTGAGGGGCTTATATTAGGCGCCAGCTTTGTTTTTCCAAAAAGCCTACCCATGAAATAACCACCCACATCGGCCATTTTGGTTACGGCAACTAAGTAGACAACTAAGGCTAAATCTCCGGTGGATCCGATCCCCTTTGGATAAAGAAAGGATAAAATCATTCCGATCGGAGCTAGAATATAAAACATCGCAAACGAACCGGTAGCGATTCTATAAATGGAGCCTTGAATGCTTAAAAAATTGTAAACAAAAAAACCGAGAAAAATCAGGATCAACCAGATCCAGGAGGGGAACAAGTAAAACGCAAACGTCCAGAAAATTCCCATGGAGGCCATCAAATACTTTGATGGGGGACTCCCCTTGTGTTTGACTAGTGCCACGTACTCAATCATTGCGGTCATTGTGATGAGTGCAATGAACAGTACGGTTAAAAGTTGCACGGGAAGATAGGCATAACCCCAAAAACCAATTCCCATCATCAAAATAATTCCAGACGACATTAACAATCGCTTAGACAAATCGTGAAACACACCGGGCATCTCCACCCCTCCTTCGGTTTCTTAATTGATAGTCCGATAAAGCCGTGTCGAATTCCTCGGTGGTAAAATCGGGCCATAAAGTTTTTGAAAAATAGAGCTCTGCATAGGCAATTTGCCAAATTAAAAAATTGCTGATTCGCATCTCACCACCAGTCCGAATCACAAGGTCCGGCTCAGAAACATTCGGAGCATCTAAAAACTCTGAGAGAAGCTCCTCTGTTACATGAAGGCACCCATTTTTGTGGTGCTGTAGTAGTCTGTTTACCGAGCGGACGATCTCGTCTCTTCCACCGTAATCGAGCGCAATATTGAGCAATATGCTATTCCCGTTTTTGGTTTGATCTAGTGCAAAGAGAATGGTTTCGCCCAGCGATTTAGGAAGCCTGTCGATTCTACCAAGGCATTGAATCTTCACCCCGTCATCGATCAATTGCTGCAGATTTTCAATTAAAAAATTGCGCATGAAGTCAAAAAGGCCACCCACCTCTTCAGGGGTTCTAGACCAGTTTTCTGTGGAGAAAAAGTACATCGTCAGCACCGAAACATCCCGTTTGACGGCATGCGAAACAATTTCTCTTACACGCTTTGAACCCATCTTATACCCATCAATGGCGGGTATACCCCGCTCTTTTGCCCATCTGCGGTTTCCATCAAGAATTAGAGCAACGTGGTTCAAAACCTTCAATTTTTAACCTCTTAAAAGGCACAATTTTATAGGGGTTGTTCATAAAATCTCAACAAGATTTTTATCTGTCACCGGAATCGTTCAGGTATCAATAAAAATTATTAGAAGTAAACAAATCAAGAGTGTCAATTAAAGGGTGGACAGAATCTTGCTGCAACTGTATTCTAAGCTTTAAAATTCATGAAATGGTCGTGTTTTCTATGGAAAAACAGAAACGATGGCATTCTTGGTTAATTGCAGGGGTTACCCTTTTAACCGTCTACAATATCTTGCCGACAATACTCTTTTATTCTAACCCTCTTTCACATAAAATTGATGCCAAGCGCTCTATCGGTATTCAAAATACGATCTGCGAACGGGTCAACCATCTTGAAAAAGATTCTTTGCTTTGGATTGAATCTTTCAATGACCTCATCGGCGTCAAAGCCAAGTCTATTGAGATTAAAGAGCCGTTTTCAGACACGATTGAAGTCACCTTTTTACAATCCCAGGACGCGAAAAAATTCAAGCAACTTCTCCCCAAGGCTGGTGCACTAATCCCCTTTTTCCCTGCACAACTCAATCTTGGTGTGGATTGTGTAGACCCTTTGAAAGTGGAAGTCCAAAGAAAAATCAAAGTCCATTTTGACCAAAAAATCAGTCAAGAAGTGTTTCGTTTTGTCGAAAAATATGACGAGAACCAGACTTTGACCCAAGATTACCAAAATCTCGTTCTGGATCGTGCATATCAAGTAGGCCATTGTCTTGGAGGAAACTCCGAGGCATTCGTACTGGCTCAGATATCTACAATGGCCTCACAAGATGCAAGAAGTGAGGAGCCTCTATTAAACTTTGCACAAACGCTTCTCGATTATAAGGCTGCATTTGGAGAAAAGTCGGCGACCTTCAAAAAATTTATCGCCTCTATAACACAAGGCGAAGGTGTCGATAAATCGGTTTTACCTAATGCGTTAATGCAGGTCCTATCTGACACAAAAGAGCGCATTCAAAAAGAGCGACTTTCTCTTTCAAAAGAAGATGATGAACTCCAAGAAGAAACTCAAATTGACCCAGCAGTAAAAGAAAAAATTCAACAGCTTCAATCTAAAGAGGACAAAATCCGCGATGCCCTCTACCTAGTGAAGAATCGGATCCGTGATTTCAGCCAGGGATCTAGTCCTATGAGCTATGAATTCATCGACTCCCAATTTGCAAAGTCAGGCCTACTAGCTTTCAAAAAACACCACCCCCTCATCAAAGATCTTACTATCGATCAAGAAAAAGAGATGCTTGTCCTCTCTTTGCATGATGATGTGGCATCTGCATACGAAGAGGCCAATACAGGCAAAAAAGAGTTGATTCA
>CAXNCP010000088.1:0-4216 GCA_964200935.1 Chlamydiia bacterium
TATGTAAGATCATGAACTACGGCAAATTCCGCTACTCCAAAGAGAAGCAGGAGAAAAAAAACCGCAAGGCGCAAATCAAAGTCAAAGAATTGAAGCTGCGTCCCGGGATTGCCGATAATGACATCATGATCAAAGTCTCCCATGCCAAGGAATTCTTGTCAGAGGGAAATAAAGTTAAAGTTACCTGTATGTTCCGCGGGAGGGAGATGGCACATACGGAGATCGGTGAAGCCGCTATGCAGCGATTTGTCGATGAACTAAAAGATTTCGCGACGGTAGAAATACCGCCGAAAATGACGGGTAGGAGCTTATGCCTAGTGCTTGCGCCCGCAAAACAAACAAAAGGAGACGACCGTGCCAAAAATGAAAACTAGGAAGGCATATGCCAAGCGTTTCAAATTGACCGCTACCGGTAAATTGAAGCGCACGAAGCCAGGCAGAAGACACATTCTGACCAAAAAATCCTCTAAGCGCAAAAGATCTTTAGCTCAGCCAGCTTTGGTAGATAAAGGTCAATTGAAGACATATAAAAAACTTATGTGCGTGTAGGAGGTAACGAATGAGAGCAACGAATGCTGTCTACAGCCGTAGACGTAAAAAACGCTTGTTAAAAGCATGTAAAGGTTACTTCGGAGATCGCAAGAACCACTACAAAAACGCTAAAAATGCTCGCATGAAAGCGATGTATTATGCGTACCATCACCGTTTGATCAAGAAAAGATCTTTCAGACGTCTTTGGATTGTCCGTATCAATGTGGCTGCCCGTCTTTATGCCGGATTGTCCTATTCTGCGTTCATCCATGGATTGAAGAAGGCTTCAATCGACCTCGATCGAAAAGTGTTGGCTTTCCTTGCTGTTGAGGATCCAAACGCATTCAAAGAGATTGCGCTTAGAGCCAAGGCTGCTTTAGTAGCTTAAAAACAACTGTTTTTAACGAATGGAAATTTTTTCCTATGACGACACACAAACCCTTTGATCTTCCCTCTTTAAAAAAAGAGTTTCATGAAAAACTGCGACGTGCTGATAGCCCGGAGGAGTTGGAAGAGATAAGGGTTTGTTATTTTGGTAAAAAGGGGACGATCCAAGATCTTATGGGCGCTTTGCGTTCAGCTCCTAAAGACCAGATTCCGCACCTTGGAAAAGAGATCAATACTTTCAAAGAACAACTGATTCAAGAGCTCGATCACAAAAAAAATGTGGTTGAAGAAAAAGCGCTCGCAATTGCTTTGGAAAAAGAGCGTTTTGACGTAACTCTTCCAAGTAGATTGCGTAAACAATCGCACCCCCATCCCGTACTAGATACGATTGAAAAGATGACCGATATTCTCCGCTCACTTGGCCTCAAAGAGGTCCATTCGAATGAGATTGAAGAGGAGACGGTGAACTTTGATCTGTTGAATTTCCCCTTAGACCACCCAGCAAAAGACATGCAGGATACCTTTTATCTGGACGAGAGCATGCTTTTGCGTACCCATACAACCACCTTTCAAGTCCCGATGATGCGCCGTTATGCGCCGCCGATGGCCCTTTTTTGTGCTGGAAGGGTATTCCGTAACGAAGAGGTGACCTCCCGCTCGCATCAGCAGTTTAGCCAGATCGACGCCTTCCACTTGGGTAAGGGGGTCAATTTGTCCGATCTACTTTCTTTACTAAAACTTTTCTACAAGAAGCTTTTTGGCGACAATGTCGTTTTGAGGTTTCGAAAAAGCTATTTCCCGTTTACCGAACCTAGTGTGGAGATCGACATCAGTTGTATCCGCTGCGCTCAGGCGGGTTGCCCCATCTGCAAGCATACTGGCTGGTTAGAGGTAGCAGGAGCTGGAATGATCCACCCAAATGTGATCCAGGCCGGCGGGCATGATCCTGCTGTATACACAGGATGGGCTTTTGGTATGGGAGTGGATAGAACATTAATGCTTTTGCACAACATACCTGATATTCGGATGTTGTGGGAGTCAGACACTAGGTTTTTAAACCAGTTTTAGTTTCCCCAAATGAGTCTATGGTGAACAGGATCGAATGCTCTGTTTGAGGGTTCTATTTGGATGTCGTGTTCCTCTTGACCCTGTCTAAAATCGATCATCTCCATGTATTTGTAAAGGGGCAGTAATTCGTCCTTTCCATTTTTTTTCATCGGGGAAACGAGTGCGTATTCAGACTCTTTTTCAATCGCAACACCATCCTCAAAAATGCGCCATTTTACAAGGTACAAGTAGGGGAGGTCGCTCAAAATTTTTTGTGGGGGGCTGGAAAGTTCAAGAACGTGGATCACATTCTCATCCCCCTCGGGTGTTACCGCCATGTGGGAAAAGGAGGATAAAAGAGAATTTGACAAAAGTTCAATTCTATCGGCAGGGTTTGGAATTTGTTGTAAAAGACCTAGCATCATATCTTGTGAAAAGATCTCGTGGTCATTGATCATCAGCGCCAGAAACCCTTTTTCCACCCGATACAAAACCTCATTGATCAGATCGACTTCAGCTTTGTGGATCATCGAGGGATGCATCATGGGGTAAGAATTTGCCGCCGGCTCTTCTTCGGACGGCTCTAAAAATTCATCAGAGGAAGCCGGCTCCCCAAAAATCCCTTTAAGTACATCCTCGATCTGCTCTTTGAATACCTTTTCCTCCTCTGGAGTCATTTCAGGGCGACAATAAGCATCCGCGGGCTCTCTTTTGGGTGGATTGGAGGGGATTGATGGACTTTTGGAGGTGGGTACGGAAGATTTGTCTCTTTCTTTCGTAGCCTCATTTGAGGTTTTTGATCGATCGCCTGGCGCCAGTGGTGTTTCCTCATTTGTGGGCATCATCAGGTTAGGATTTGGAATCGCCTTATTTTTAAAAAAAGACAGGATAATGGAGGAGCCCTTTAGGGCCACCTGTAATACAAAAGGATTTGATGATAGGTGCTCGAATTTGTTCGGTTTTGTGGGGATAGGTTCTTCCGGTGGGTTTTGGTGGCTGGGATTGATTTCCATACATCTATACTTTGGTTATTTCTTGCCCGTAATAGTTATTTTGCTCGGATTGATGGGGGAATAGGGTGTCAATTGGATTGCAGATGCTTGACGGCGAAAAGAGCTGGTTCTATCAGGGATTGTCCAATTTATTTCCACCGGCTTGAAGAGTTTTCTTTCGATCTCTGGAATAGATGTAATTTTTGTTAAATCTACTTGGTCAAATCCAAAGTTAACAAAGGTAGCGTGTAAAAGATCGTCTTGAATCTCTTCAATAAAATTCTTGAAATGGGATCGATTCAAATTAGTGATTTGTTCCCCGTTCAATTTGAGGGATAATCGACCTTGCTCCAAAAGCAAATTGACAGCCTGAATCTGCTGTTGAGGATTCATATCTTTTAGATCAACGACCGGGTGACGAAAGGCCTCAAGTTCTTTTCGTGATGGAGAGGGAAAATAGATACGATCCCGGGATTGGGGGTCGTGGGCAAAAAAGGGTGTTGCGATTGCTGTTTGAACGAGATCTATACTGATCTCACTCTCGTTTTTATTGATATGAATAAAAACTCTCCCATCACGTACAACGGAGGTATTTGGAGTCTCTCCTAGTTCGATGATTGCCATGGCAGGGCTATAGCCGATAACGACAACAGAATTCTGTTGAAGACGTATCTGAATCTCTGAAGGGATCTTCCCATCTGCTGTTCCGCCCTCAGTTCGGCCCTCTTCATCTGTTATCAGAAAATTGAATATCGCTTGATGGCATCGATCTAAAACTAGGGCGCGCTCCTCATTTGTTTTAAAACCACTTTGCTCTATTTTACGACACAATACCTCAGCAAAGCGTCTGCTTTCCTCTTGATTCATGCCAATTTCGGCGATTTGGTACTGGTTCCTTTCAACCTCTTTTTCTTCCCGGTTAACTTTAACCTTAGCAAAAATGGTATATTTGATCCCTTTGAAGTCACGAGCAGTTTGGGCTATAACAGTGTCCAGTTGGGGGATGTCCGGGTTTTGTTGCAGCTCATCAAGGCGATATTTTTCCTGTTTCCTATGCGTTTTATCTGAACCGTATTTATCTTCTATAGCCTTTAATGAAGGGAAATATTCAGAGGAAAAAAGTTTAAAGTCGCATCCCTGGGATTTAAGGAACTGGGGGTCAATATGCTCGGGGATATCCTCTGTAAAAATTCTGGATATTAAAGATAATGGGGGAGTTCGTTGACCACTATGTTTTGAGTCACTGTCTATCAATTTCA
>CAXNCP010000089.1:0-4198 GCA_964200935.1 Chlamydiia bacterium
CACTAAAAAACAACAAAGGGGAACTTTTTAAAAAATGAGAGCGCTACTTTTTAATAGGGTAGCAAAATCGATAAATTCCCCTTGAATCAGACACAATTATTAGGCAAGATAGGTACTTTGAGATTGAAGGAATCAAATGGCCTTATGAAGCGAGTCTGGAATAGATTAAGACAGTTTGCTTTCTATCCTGAGGATCAAAGAACCTATGTTTGGATCCTTATGGGCCCCCTTTTTTTTAACGCTGCTTCAAATTCCCCATCTCTCAAAATTTGCTCCACTACAGCTCACTCTTGCACTTGGATCCATCTCTTTATCCTGGATGCTCTCCATTATTTTCGGACTAGAGTCGATGCAAATTACCCAAAAAATGGGCTCTTTGCAGACATCGGTGGATAGCTTTGAGGCTGTCAAAACACGCTTAGAGGAGGCTCACCTGCATGAACTTGAGGCTTTAAAAACCTCTATGCATGCAATTTATGGGGAAATGGATGAGATCTCAAAGCACCTAGACCTTGAAAAAGAGGCTCACCAAGGGGCTCTTTTAGACCTTGAAAAGGAGAGAGCGCTAATCAGCTCAATTCAGGAAACTCACGCGATCGTTGAGGAGGAGTTGAATCAGCTTAAAGAGCGTTTTCGTGGAATCAATAGCGAATTGAAAGTATATAAATCCTCCTCCTATACCCGATATGAGGTCAAACATATGGTGGATGAACTCAATCGCTACCGCATACGTGAAAAGCAGGCTGCTTTACTTCAAAAAGAGGGGAGCGGGTCGACCGCATTGGCCGACGCTAGGAACCTTGTCTAAAAAACCCTATTCTTTTCTGACAAAGAGCTCAGGCACCGATTCATCCGCATCTTTTTGATCGATGAGGGTGAGGATTTCATGACCTTGAGGTGTAATCAATAAGGTGTGTTCAAATTGAGCGCTCAATTGACCATCAATTGTTCTTGCAGTCCAATGATCTTTGCTGTCGATCACAGCATCGCTAGCCCCTAAATTGATCATCGGCTCTATGGTGAATGTCATTCCTGGCTGCATGATAATTTCATGGCGGGGACGATTGGCATAGTGGTAGATAGCGGGCTCCTCATGGAAGTTGCAGCCGATTCCGTGCCCTACAAACTGGTGAACCACAGAACAGCCGAGAGAATTTGCGACCGATTGGATTTGAGAGCCAATCTGAGATAGTTTAGCGCCTGGCTTACAAATACTAATCGCCGCTTTTAAAGACTCATAGGAGGCCTGTACGACCCGGTATGCATCGCTAGAGCATGCCCCAATCATGATCGTTCGGCTGAGATCTCCATAGTACCCATCCACAATAGAGGTCACGTCTATATTTACAATGTCCCCCTCTTTTAAGGGGCGATCATCAGGAATTCCGTGACAGATCACCTCATTTACAGAGGTGCAGATTGATGCAGGAAAAGGGGGCTGGCCGTAGCCTAATGGGGCGGGTATTGCCTTAAACATTTTGTGCAGTTCTCTAGATAAAAGATCGAGATGACGAGTAGTCACCCCTGCTTTTGCCTCTTTGCAAAGCAAATGCAAAATCTTTGCTGCGACCTGACTTGCATGACGAATTTTTTCAATCTGATTTAGATTTTTTAGGAGGATGTTGTGCTTTTTTTTATAAAGAGAGTGAATCGATTCGATCATAGGTAACTTTTTGTAAAATGAGTCCCAAAGGGGGCAAAGTAGGCCCGATATCTTGAGGATTCAGATTCCCAATTCCTTTTTCTAACTGATTAATCGAAATTTTACCATAACCCACATAAAGAAGGGTACCGGCAATTTTTCGGCACATATGGTATAAAAATCGATCCCCTACGATTTTTAAAAAGTTGACTCCTTGAGAGAGGGTAATCAACTCTACCGAAAAAAGTGTGCAGGTTTTATCGCCTCTTAAGGTGTTGGAGCGGTCCTCTAAGGGGGCAAAATCGTGTGTGCCTAGAAAAAGATGCAACCCTTTTTTAATAGAAGACAGATCGATTGAATCAATTTTTAGACTGTAGGGGTTAAAATGGGGAGGAAGATTTGTTGAGTGAAAATAGTAGCGGTACTCCTTACTTTTTGCACTTAATGAGGGGTGAAAATCAGGCGGGCAGGGTTGGATATCCAATAATGTTAGATCCAGAGGCAAAAGCCGCCGAATCCCGTCAACCACTTCTGCCGACAAGGCCCTGTTTATAGAGGTTTTTAAAACTACTTTTTGATCCAGTGCGTGGACTCCACGGTCGGTCCTTGAAGCGACCAAGAGGGTTATCGATCCAAAAAAAGGGATAAGTGCCGCCTCTAAAGTAGTCCTAATCGAGCGGTTCTTAGGGCAGTACCAACCAAAAAAGTCGGTACCGTCGTAGCTGATCGTGAGTAAAAAACTCTGCTCTTTTTCAAAATTCACCCCGGTATTCTATCAAATAAGAGATAAAAACTCGTAATAGAACCGTTTTTTAGGAATTGAGAAAGGTGTAAAGGCCATCTAAAAAGAGCTGCACGGCGATTAGCGTCAAAATCAAACCCATCAGCTTTTCCAAGGCAAGGATCCCCCGATCGCCCAATAATTTTTGGATTGGGGTCGCTAAAAGGAGAATCACTGTTGTTAAGATCCAGGCAGCAAAAATCGAGAAAGGGAGTATATTTTGGACATCGATATCTTTAGAGTAGACCATGATTGTCGCTAAAACAGACGGCCCAGCAACTAGGGGTACCGCTAAAGGGACAACCAATGGCTCTTTTTGGTTTTTCAGCTCGGGCTCTTCTAAAGTACCAAAGACCATTTTTAAGGCGATCATGAAGAGGATGATTCCACCGGCTATTTGGATTGTTTGGTTTTCGATTCCAAGATGATTGAGTACGTAATTTCCGCAAAAAGCGAAGAAATACATGATTAATAGCGCAATGACGAGCTCTCGGCTAATGATATATGCCTGCCTTTTTGGGGGGAGCTGTTTTAAAAGGCTCAAGAATATTGGGATATTTCCTGGGCCATCCATCAAAAGAAAAAAGGTGATAGTAAGGGAGATGAATTGGATCGATAAGATTTCGTCTAGCATACCCCTTGCATTAACAGCTTTAGGGATATCGGCGCAATGGGGACTAATGCTGATAGAGTTTTTTAAATCGATGTGACCCTTCAAAAGTCCTTACAATCTCCTCCTTGGTTTCTTGACCAAGATGGTCGATCCTTACAAGATAGTCCCGATTCTTTTCAAATGCCGATTTAGTCCAGTTTGCAGAGCCAAAAAAGAAAATTTCCTTATCGATAAGGCACATTTTGTGGTGCATGAGACCCTGGTGGTTATTGATATAAACGGTAACGCCGTGACTTTTGAGTCTTGAAATCACCTCCTTTGAAGCTCCTTTGGCCGACTTCTTGTCGATAGTCACTTCAACCATCACGCCCCGCCTTTTTGCAGCTACTAATGCCTCTAAAAGCTTTGGGTGAGTGAATGTAAAGATAAGACAATCGATCGAGTTTATGGCCCCATTAAGAGCATCTATTAAACTTTGTAGCGAGGAGGCATGCATACCTGGAAGGGACCAAAACGTGATATGCCCTTGATGAAAGGTCTCCTCGATGAGAAACGGATAGTTAGGATTAGAAAGTTGATCGATAATTTTTTCGCTCAGCGCCTTTGAGTAGATCCCCATAAGAAAATTATCATGGATTTTGTAGGAAGAGGGGGTCAGATTGGTGGATCCTAAAACCACAAAATTTTCATCGATAGCGACGATTTTTTGGTGCATCAGCCCCTTTTCTTTATGACCTACGACTGTAAAAGGGAGTTCGTGTCTTAAAAATTTGGGGAAGGACTTTGCATCGTAGTGGAGTACGACCTCGATACCATTTTCATGGCGCTCTTTCAAAAGGGCCAAAAGATCCAGGTCGACCTCACCAAAAGTCGATAAGACGATCTTTTTTTTCGCCTCCTTTACGGATGCTAGAATAGTTTTTTCTAAATTGTGTTCGGTTTGGTTGGAGTAGAGTGCAAAAGGGGATTCTTGAGTGGGGAGAGTCGGCGATCGAAAATAGGGCCAGGCAGAAAAAATGAGCAACGCAAGCGCAATCGGAAAAAAATTGGCCCCCCTTCCTTTGAGAAGAGGGGTTAAAATCCAATCTTTAAACAAAAAGATTATGCTCGTTTAGCTTCTCTAAACGCTTTTGCAAGACCTTTCTTTTCAATTGTGCGGATA
>CAXNCP010000090.1:0-4070 GCA_964200935.1 Chlamydiia bacterium
CCATCAAAAATCCATGTCTGTTGCGCAACCTCGCTGATGTCTCCTATCCCCTCGATCACCTCGGCCTCTAACTTTACAAAACCATTCTCAAAATACTCTTTGTAAGGCCCTTTTGCCCTTGCTGCTACCACATCCAGAACCTGCATCACCTGCCCGTTTTTGTGGTACGAGATCACCCTGGAGTGGGAATGGTTCTGATTTTTATAGTGACAGGTTACCTTTTCGTAGGGCTGAGGGTCTAAAAAAGTTTTTCCGGCGTACTTATTCAAACGCTCAGGTTGAGAGATAGTCTCTTGGACACCATTTCGATCCATCAACTGAATCGATACAAGGACCGGTTCATTAGAAACTTTAGAACTGCAAGACAAAAAAAACAGTGCTAATAAGCAGCAAAATTGTTTCATACCCTTCCCCGTTTTTCAGCAACACAAGCTTCTAATAGATAAAATTGACCAAGATTCGTCTCTTTCCTTTTAAAGGAAAATTCGGTAAAAAAAAGCTCCCCTGCACCTGTTTCTTGTCGGTTTTTATAGGCCTCATCCTCAATTTTGCTCAAAAAATTCCCGATATCCATAAAGTCGACCAACACAGGTTTTTCCAGCTTTTGCTCCGTCCACTGATAGGGGCCTAATGCAACTGCTGTTTTCTCTTTAAATTTCAGTTTTCTTTGGAATAATTTTTCTTTTTCGGCAAACCAAGGAGTATTTGATGGGATCTTGTCTAACTCGCCTTTGACGTTTAAAAGGGGGGCAAAATCAAAAAAATAGGGATTGAGAGAGAAGGCTTTTGTCTGGGGGTAATCGCCTAAAAACTGTTGATATTTTTTTTGCTCAAAAAAAGAGCGGGCCAGTTTGAGTGTGCCGTCTTGAACCAGCTCTTTTTGGAGCGAAAGGCTATAGGCACAAAAACAACCATAAAAAACAGCAACCAAAAGGGGGAGTAAGGGTAAACCAAAAAGGTGAAAAAAAAGTTTTGTCTTTCCTTCAGGATTAAATTGGGGCTGATACCCTGAAACTGTGACCTTTTGTTTCAGAAATTCTTTCCATTTTTGCAAAAATGGATTTGCCTGCTTTTTTAACAGATTGCTCATAGTTTTCTATCCGTACGGGATCTCCTTCTAAAGAAAATGTGATTTGAAGATAGGGTTTTTTTTCCAACATGTGCACTTTGCAGTCAAAGTCTACCAGATTTATATTGTAAGGCTCAATGGACAGTAGCAAATCTCTTAAAAAAACTGATATTTTTGGTGGGTTTTTGAGATTCAAAGGGGCAAATGGCTCTAAAGAGCCCATTTTTTCAATCGCATATTCGTATTTTGTTTTCTCTTTTTCAAAAATTGCATGGAAAAAAATGAGCATCGAAAAGGCCACTGCACTCATTAAAAAAAATGCGACAGACCCTTTTTTTTTCAATTTTTCCATATACGAGGGGTTTTCAAATGGTGTGCTGAAACAGACACTATTTTCCGGTTCATATCCCTCTATGGCAGCTCCAATCGATAATGCCAACTCTTGATGGGACAGTTCGATTTCAAAATTATAAGGAGTAGCATCTGCTTGTTTGTTTAAAAACACAACCTTATCCAAATCTATCGTAGCCAAAAAGTCCCTCAACTCCCCTTCGGTCATGACTTCAGATTCAAAATAACGATCGATTCTTCGACCGTTATAACCAAAACAATAAAACGTCTCTTTTTCTTGGTAAATCAGAAGGCAGGGTTCAAAAAATCGGGCATAATCTTTCAAGTACCGAAATAACGCTTGATTAGGGCTTAGAATCCACTCATAGTCCTCAACCAGTGGTTGGAGCTGGCTTTGATCCACAAAATGCACCTCGGCCCCAAAATCGACCTTTTTAAAGGAATATTTTGTTTTTTCAAAGTCGATCATCGGATCTTGCAAAATTCTTGATTCTAGAATTTTTTTTAATTTTCCAAGGTTTAATGGAGGAGTGGGGTAAAACCGCACCTTGCAATACCCTAGTGGCAGCGCAAGTGCTTTAACGCACTCCTCCTCAATAGCTAGAGGATTTTCCTCCTCTATCACGTATGTATCCCCTTTTTTAAAAACAACCACCGTCTGCTGTTTTTTTTCGAAAAAAGATGTACCAAGCACTTTCATAGATAATGGAAATCGGTTATTCTATTGTGGAATTTTATCGAAAATCGGCTGAGTCCATAAAGATTCATTGATCTTTTCAGACCGGCCCCTTTCGGGTTTTTTAATAGGTTAACACAGCTAAAGGAAAAGAACCAATATGCTTTCATGGATCGATGCCCTTTTGACCGTTTACGGATTTTGTATCATGCTGCGCATCATGTTATCGTGGTTGCCAGAATTGAGAAAATACCAGGCAGCCTCCTGGTTAGAATCTATTACCAATCCCTACCTGATCTTTTTTAAAAATCGGATCCCTCCAATTGGCGGCATGCTGGACATTTCCCCCATGCTTGCCCTTTTTCTTCTTCAAGGGATACAAGCTCTGATCCGGCATTTTTTTATATGATCCGTCCAATCAAACTCAAAAATCTTCTTCTCCCCTCAAACGTGTGGTACGCTCCATTAGCAGGCTGCTCTGACTATCCGTTTCGTCGCTTATCAGCACGTCATGGCAAACCTGGGCTCATGTTTACCGAAATGTGTAAGATGGATGCATTAGTAAGAAAAGAGTCTTCCACATTCCGTTTTTTAGATTACGATCCCTCGATGCATCCCATCGGTGCCCAGCTTTGTGGAAGCGACCCTAAGTTTGCCGGCCAAGCGGGTAAAATGATCGAGGATTTGGGCTTTGATGTTGTCGATTTGAATTGCGGCTGTCCGGTCGATAAAGTTACAAAGGACGGTAGTGGATCGGCTCTACTGAAAACATTAGACCGGCTCTATGCTATCTTATTAGCTTTGACGCAAAATGTTTCCATCCCGGTTACAGTCAAAATTCGTGTGGGGTGGGATGAAAAGAATCTGATCCATACACAAATGGTGGAGCTGGCGGAGGCCGCAGGGGTCAGCGCTCTTACGATCCATGGTAGAACACGCGAGCAGGCCTACAGGGGATTGTCCAACCGAGACCTGATCGAAGAGGCTTCAAAAAAAGCAAAAAGCATCCATGTCATTGGAAACGGTGATATTTTTGATTCCGAGTCGGCTAAGGATCTTTTGAATCGAGGATGTAGCGGTATCCTCGTAGCTCGAGGGACGATGGGAAAGCCTTGGATCCACCAGCAGATTGTTCATGAACTTGAGACAAATACCCCTTTTGAGGTAACAACTCAACTTGTCCGTTCTACTTTGCTGGAACATTATGATGAAATTGTTTCCTACGAAACTCCAAGAAAAGCCCTTTTAAGCTTGCGAAGAGTTGCGTGTTGGTACCTTCGTGATTTGAGTGGAGCCAAACCGATTCGAGACCTCGTCAACCGCTCTCAGTCTTTAGAAGAGATCAAACAGCATCTTCTCCAATTTGATTTTGGGAACCTCTCTTTTGAAAAAGAAGAGCATTTTGCTATCCAGCAATAAAAAAGCTTTTAAAGATTAAAATGTGATTCCGGCCTGTAGCACAAGCCCTTGGATTCCGAACCCGGCCCCATTTTCTGATCGGAAATTCCCCTCAGGAACCAAGGTACGAATGACATTAAAATAATATTGAGTTTCGTAAGCTATCTCTAAATTCAGCTGAGTTTCTTTGCTATGGAAAAGATATTTATAATCTATGCCAATCAAATAGCGCATGGAGGGGGCGAATTGGGACATGCTATTTTGAACAGATGCCTCTTGAGGCTGATAGGTAAGAGTCGGTGGACCCGTTATGACCCTCTTTGAGAAAGTTGCAGTACGCATAGTAGAGGGTCCAAAAGTGATATCCCCGAATGCATCGTAGTGGAAGAAAAAATTGCTTCCCAAATTCCAACGGGTCTCAAACCCTATTGAGGGGCCAATCCCCCACCAAGTGTACTTTTGATAGTTTTGAAAAAATCCACCTAAAGAGCTAATAAATCCGGAAGTTGCGGTGTCGGTTACTGCACTCGTGAATACAGCAATTTGCCTTCTTTGTAGGAAGTTTGCATCGAATCC
>CAXNCP010000091.1:0-4014 GCA_964200935.1 Chlamydiia bacterium
TGACGGTCTCGTTACTTGCAATCTTGCATTATTTTGGTGTGCCCATTCAAATCGATCTGAATGCTGTTGCGGCCCTTCTCACAATAGCAGGGTACTCGTTGAATGATACAATCATCGTGTTTGATCGAATCCGTGAAGATAGCAAAAAAATGGACCGGATCTCTTTCAAAGAGCTTGTCAATCGCTCTTTGAACGTGACACTTTCACGTACGCTACTCACTTCATCGACAACCTTGATGGTACTGCTGTGCATGGTATTTTTAGGTGGAAACAGTGTATTTGGTTTTTCCTTGCTCATGTCTATCGGAGTAGTAGTGGGAACCCTTTCCTCGTTCTTCATCTCCAGCATGCTGTTACAGTTATTTGACGGGTATGAGAGACAAAAAGAAAAGGTTTACGAGGAGCTCAACTCTTGATACCTTTTCTTCCAAAAAAACAGGAAATCGCTTGGGTTTTTCCAAAAGAAAACCCGCCTCTTGTACAGAGGATCACCCGGGAATTCAATATCAATCCGGTGACGGCTCAAATTTTGGTGAGCCGTGGCTTTACCTCCATGGTAGAAATCCACCACTACCTTTACGCCAAACTGCCTGATCTCCACTCCCCCTCTTTGATGCCCCAGATAGATCAGGCCGTAGACCGACTTTATCAAGCGATTCAGGACAAAGAGTCGATCCTTGTTTTTGGGGACAACGATGTGGACGGGATCACCGGAACTGTCCTTTTGACCGATTTTTTTCGTCGTTTGGGCGTGACCGTATTTTATAGCGTCCCAAACCGAAATCAAATTAAAGAAAGCATCATGAGTGATGCGATCGAAACGGCTTTGGAAAAGGGTTGTAAACTCATTATTACCGTCGATTGTGGACTCACCTCAACGGACGATGTTGAACGGGCTGATCGCTATGGAATTGATGTGATTGTAACAGACCACCATGAGCCAGGTTCACAAAATCTGCGCTGTGTTGCTACTCTTAACCCTAAACTCTACCAGAGCACCTATCCAAATCGAGATTTGACAGGAGTGGGTGTTGCTTTTAAACTAGCGCATGCCC
Organism: Chlamydiia bacterium; assembly: GCA_964200935.1. Taxonomy (GTDB): domain Bacteria; phylum Chlamydiota; class Chlamydiia; order Chlamydiales; family RGXB01; genus RGXB01. Next base: position 1,056 of record CAXNCP010000091.1, read on the forward strand.
TCTTAAGCTTTTTATCTTTAAAAGGGACCATTGATCCTGAAGAGATCGATCTAAAGGATATGCTCGATATTGTGGCGATCGGTACTGTGGCAGATATGGGATCTCTTAGAGGAGAAAATCGAATTTTAGTTCGTTACGGGCTCAATCAAATTCCTAAGACCGGTCGCATCGGACTCTTGAAACTACTCAATTTATCCGATCTGAACGCAGAAACAATCACTACCGGTGATATCGCTTCCAAACTGGCTCCACGACTCAATAGCCTCGGGCGCATATCCGACCCGATGAAAGGGGTAGAACTCCTTTTGACAAGAGATTTCACCGTCGCAACAAATCTGGTCGATTTTATCGATAAGAAAAACCAAGAGCGGCAAAAAATTGAGCGTAGAGATTCTTTAGAGATCGAAAAGATGATCGAGCAGCATCCTGATCTTTTGGAGGGCAAAGCGATCGTCCTTTTTTCGAAAACATGCCATCCGGGTATTATTGCAATTATCGCCGCAAGACTTTCCAAGTTGCACAATCGGCCAACAGTCGTGGTAACGGAGGACAAGGGGGTCCTTAAAGCAAGCGTTAGGACGATTCCGGAGTTCCCCATCCTTCCAGTTTTAAGAGAAAATGACAGAATACTGATGAACTATGGCGGGCATGATTACGCGGCCGGATTTACGATTTCTCCCGAGAATTTCCCCCAATTCAAGGAACATTTTTTACAAGCAGCCGAGCGTTCATTATCTGATACCGATCTTTTCCCAAAGTTGATGATTGATGCAAAAGTATCTTTCAAGGACCTTACATTTGACTTTCTCGAGTCCCTATCGCTTTTAGAACCCTTTGGAGTGGACAATCCCCAGCCGACCCTTTACTGTGAGGCAGATCAGATTTTTCCGCCAAAAGTAATTGGGAAAGTTCATTTAAAATTTTACCTAGAGGAAAACGGTCGACAGCTAGAGGGAATCGGTTTTAATTTGGCCTCAAGACGACATGAATTATTGAAAAAGAAAGGCTCTCGGCTGATCGTGGCTTTTACACCTACAATCAATTCGTACCAGGAAAAGACCAGCATTCAACTGCAGATCAAAGATTTCCAGGCACTGCCGAGAGCCTAAGCAAAAGCTAGTTAGTCTTTATAATTAACCAACAAGCGCTTCTGATGATGCGTTAGAAAGATACTTCTCTTTATAAAGGTTGATATCTTCTACGCTGATAACCCAAGCTGCACCTTTTCTAGACGCTTTGAGCATTCCTACTCTTGTAGCGTAATAGATTTTTTGCGCAGGCACGTTCAAAATCTTAGCAGCTTGACCAACTGAGAAGAATCCTTTGTTGTTATCAAAAAGCAATTCGCCATTGAAGGTCGATTTCAATCTAGAGTACTTTTGGTTTCTATAGTCCTCTAAATCCTTCAAACTAATTGTCCAACGTGTCGAGTGCTTGTATGCCTTAAGCTTCTTTTGCTTAATTGCAACATAAATCGCTTGACGCGTTACATTGTTAATACGAGCCGCCTCAGTAATAGAAACAAAACCTGGCGGTGTATCAGTTGCAACGTCTTGCATTGTTTGTTGATGGAAATTATCCATTTTTTTGTTTCTCCATTAAAAAAAAAAATTTTAAACGCCAAAATCTCCTCTAAAGAGCTGGATTTCGATTTATCGTAATTCGTAACTCTTTTGGCCTTTTAGGTTGATAATTCTTCCATAAAAAAGAATTGAATTCAATAGAATTTGATAAATTTTATAGACTGTTTGTTGAAATCTTTCAACTTTCTTAATTTAATAATTGAAAATTAATTAGTTATAACTTTGAGGGTATATTCCAAAATATATCCAGGACCCACCTCAAGAATTTTTTATTATTTATTTTAGCTAATACCGCTTCAGGAACCCTTTTTTAAATCTACAGGCTAAAAAAAAGTAGATCATTTTGTCCTAAACCATTAATGGAGAGGACAATGATCCGTTTTCTAGTACCTGCTCTATTTTTTCTATCGGCGCTCGCCAAAGAGCCCCCGAAGCTTAAGGTTCACGATGTTACGTACCGTATTGAGGAGATGTTGCGAACCCATGCCTACATCCAAGAGATAGACCACGAAATCCTAGAGAGGACCCTTTTCCACTTCGTAGAGGAGATGGACCGGACAAAAAGCTATTTTTTAGAGGGGGAAATCAACCCCCTTATCAAACTGCCAGAGGGGGAGCTTATAACCCTCAAAAACGCCCTTAAACGGGGAGATTTTCAATATTTTAGCCATATCCACCAATTGTTCAAGCAGGCGATCGAAAGGCGCAATAAGCTTGAAGCCCACCCCTCCCTCATTAACGCGAAGCCCGAGAAGCTTGAGGGAGCTCAGGATTTGTTTAGTAAAGACGAGGCCGACCTCATCCAGCGAATCTATAAGCTCAAGCAGCACAACCTTTTCATGGCAGAGCAGATTGGAACCGGAATGCAGGAAAAAATTTTGAATTGGAGCCAGAAACGGCGTTTAAATACTGAGGCTGAATGGGTCCATGCCTCTAAGGATTACGAGGAGCGTATCGTTCATAGTACGCTTTTAAAGGCCTTTGCCCGCTCTCTAGACGCCCATACCTCTTACTTCACCCCCGATGAGGCCCAAGACTTTTTAATCCACGTCCAACAAAGGCTCTTTGGGATTGGGGCTATGCTCAAGGATGACTTTGACGGTCTAGTGATCGTTAAACTAGTCGAGGGGGGCCCAGCGGCACGTGCGGGCAAAATTCAGGTCGATGATAAGGTAATTGCTGTTGATGGTGAACCTGTAATGGGGCTATCCATTCAAGACGCAGTCTCCTTAATCCGTGGGGAAAAAGGGACCCCGGTCACACTGACCGTCCTGCGCAAGGACCAACACCTAGTCATTCCGATCGTTCGAGATGAGGTTGTGGTGGAGGAGAGTCGCTTTAATTACGACACAATCGACCTTCAAGATAGCTGCATC
>CAXNCP010000092.1:0-4012 GCA_964200935.1 Chlamydiia bacterium
TTTTGGCGCCCCTCCTCTTCTGATGAGCATGAGGAAATTTCTGTACACCAGCAAAAGTTGGATAGTTTACAGGAGGCTTTAAAAAATCTAAAACTAGCTCAGCTTTTTGCGTCTCAGTATGAAAATGATGAGTTTCAGAAACTCGTAGATAAAACTAAAACTCTGACACGAGAGGTACGAAAAAAGACCAATATTCGTAGCCCCTTGACCCATGATTACAATGTCGTAGAAAAGCTCGTAAGCTACCTTCAAATCTTGTCCGCCTGCTGTGTCGCCTTTGGTCACGGGGCAAATGACGTTGCCAATGCGGTAGGTCCAATCGCCGCGGTCTTCAAGATCCTCTTCGACCCTCAAAATTTGACAAAAGCGACCAATATCCCCTTCTGGCTTTTAGTCTTTGGCGGTGTCGGTATTGTTGTTGGTCTTGCAACTTTTGGTTGGCGGGTCATCGAAACGATCGGAAAAAAAATTACAGAGCTCACCCCGACAAGGGGCTTTTGTGCCGAGTTTGGCGCCGCTGCTACTATTCTAGTAGCATCCAAATTAGGATTACCCATCTCCACCACCCACTGTCTAGTGGGCGCTGTTCTAGGGGTCGGTTTTGCAAGAGGTCTTGCAGCTTTAAACCTCACTATGATCAAGGATATCGGCCTCTCCTGGCTAGTGACAGTCCCCTCTAGTGCCGCCCTCTCTATGGGTATTTTCTTTATAGTGGATCTTGTGGCTAAGCAATTTGGTTACTAAGTTTTTTTCTAAACTCATGAGGCTGCTTCTTTTATCCTTTTTTTACCTAGTAGAAAAAATCTAAAATCGCTTAAAGGATAAGAATGGATCTCAACAAAGAGAAAATTATCCGGCAAGTGCAACACATTCGCCAAGTTGCCCTAATCGAATTTGGTCAACCTTTTGAAGATTTGAGCACAAGAGAAAAAGCTGAAATTATAGCTATTGCCGCAAGAGAAGAGGTTTTGATCCGCCAAGCGTCTACGCAAAAAACTTACCTTAGGGAAAAGCCTAAAAAACTTTATTATCTATCTCTTGAGTATCTTCCCGGTGTTTGGTCGTTAATGAACATCATCAATATTCTTGCCTTTGATGATCTGAAAGAAATAGCAAAAGTACTCAATTTTTCGATCACCGAAATCGAAGAGGCCTACTCAGATCCCGCTTTAGGAAATGGTGGCTTGGGGCGTCTTGCGTCCTGCTTTATGGATTCTTTAGCCACTTTAGGGATGCCCGCGATTGGCTATGGTCTTTTGTACGAATATGGGATTTTCAAACAAGAGATCATCTATGGTACGCAAATTGAGACGGCAGAGACCTGGCTAGATCGGCGAAACCCCTGGATTCGATTTGATCCGAAAAGCTCAGCTAAAGTGCAGTACAATGGAGAGCTCAAAGAAGCTAGAAACAACTCAGGGGAAATTAGCTATTCTTTGATCAATTACGATGAAGTAAATGCCCAGTGCTTTAGCATACCCACCGTAGGCTACGGCGAATTTGGATCGGTCAATCTTTTAAAACTCTTTTCCACAAAGGCAATCTCCTCCAATTTCAAGATCATCTGCTTCTCTGCAGGAGATCTGGCTGCAGCAACCAAGTTCACCCATATCACATCCGTATTGTACCCATCAGATGCTGTTGAGCTTGGAAAAGAGTACCGCCTGATGCAGGAGTACCTCCTCGTTAGTGGTGCTATCCAGGATATTTTTAGAGATTTTTTTGCAACCTACACCGATATCTCTCAATTAAAAGACAAGGTCACAATTCAGTTGAACGACACGCACCCGGCGATCGCATGTGCGGAGCTCATCCGTGTCCTTGTGCGTGAATACCACACGACAATTCCTCTAGCTTGGGAAATCACCTCAAATTGTTTGAACTACACTAATCATACCATCCTTCAAGAAGCCCTAGAAAAATGGGATGAAACTCTCTTCAGACGTCTTTTACCACGACAAATGAAAGCTATCGAGTTGATCAACCAATTCATCTGTGATCAGGTGCGTCAAAAATATCCCTACAATGAAGAGCTTATACAGGAAATATCTATCATCCAAGACGAAAAGGTGCATATGGCTCGCCTCTGCTGCCATGTTTGCAAAAAAATTAACGGGGTAGCACGTCTTCACTCACAGCTCATCAAAGAGACTATTTTTAAACCTTTCTATAAACTCTACCCTGAAAAATTCACGAACGTGACCAATGGTGTTACTTTTAGACGCTGGATTCTCAAATGCAACCCCTCTTTGGCAAAGATGTTTGATGATACAATTGGCAAAGGTTGGGTTACTCAGTACGGAAAATTCAAAGATTTAAGAAAGTTTGCTAACGATCCTAAAATCAAAAATCGTTTTTATGAAATCAAAGAGGAATCAAAAGCTAAACTAATCGAATATCTCGCAGCTTTAAGAAAACAACGGGAAGGCTCCGACGATGCTTTATGGGCAAATGTCTTTCACCAAAATAAAAAGGTTGAAAAGGGGGTTTTCTTTGATTTACAAATCAAGCGTCTTCACGAATATAAGCGGCAGATGATGAATGCTCTTCACTTACTGCTCCTTTATAAAGAGATCAAAGAAAAATCCTACACTCCTCCTGTAAAAAAATTCTCGATCTTTGCCGGTAAATCTGCAGCTTCTTACACCTTAATGAAGGATCTGATCCGCTTAATTTGTGCTATCTCTCGCCACATTAATAACGATCCTGACGTAAGCCAACATCTCAAATGTATATTCGTACCAAATTATAATGTCAGCCTAGCAGAAAAACTGATCCCAGCAGCTGACGTATCCATGCAGATCTCTACCGCCGGATTTGAAGCATCGGGCACCTCATTATTTAAATTCTGTCTCAATGGTGCCCTATTAGTAGGAACACTGGATGGGGCAACGATTGAGCTCAAAGAGGAGGTGGGTGAAGCCTATTTTCCCTTCATCTTTGGGGCAACCAAAGATGAAATCTTTGAAAAAATTCATAATCGTAGCTATCACCCTCAACAGCTTGTCAATGAAAACCACGATATTCGTTGGCTAATTGAAACTTTGAGATCAGACCTTTTAGCTTCCTACCCTGAAGAGCGTGAGTCCTTCAGTCGTATTGCAAACTACCTTGAAAATCAAGACCCCTATTTTTCTTTATATGACTTAGACCAATTTCATAAGGTGCAGAAAGAGGCTTTGACCCTTTACACCGATAAGGATAAATGGAATCACCTTGCCTTAATGAATATTGCCGGAGTAGGTAATTTTTCCTCTGATCGAAGCATAGAGGATTATAGTAAGAATATCTGGGACATTAAATGCGTTCCGATGGATAAGAAAATACTTGAGGATATGCGTACCATATTTGTTGCCAATGACAAATGTACAATCGATCCGAACATCTTCAAAGACATTAAAGATTGATTTTACAATCGCTTTTTTAGGCGGGATCGAGATTCCATTTTTTTTTCATCTGCTCAATCGTCCCATCTTTTATTAGTGAAGAGATACATTCATTGACCTTATCCCCTTTTTTAGAATTGAGTCCTGAAATGAAATGAAAATACTGATCATTGATTGGTTTATTCTGCACATGAAACTCAGATTCAAATGTCCTGAAACTCTCCACTGAAATGAGGGCTGCAGAACACATCGATTGGGCTAATTTTACAAAGGCTTCCTTGTCATCATTATAAAAGTTGAAATCAACAATTGGATATTTTGCAATCATGAATGTTGCCATTTCATTATTCAAAAGTAAAACACGCCTGCTAGAAAGTTCAGATAGGGTTCTATCATCGTTTTTTTGGGTCACTAGATAGTATCCATTGTATAAAATCGGCTCCGAAAAGGTGTATCGGCTCTGATTGACAATATTTTTATTCATATCCCAAAAAACCAAATCAATTTCGTTTTTTTCTAATAAGTCGATGAGAAAATCGCTAGAGGCGTTTACAAACTCCAATTCTAAACCGATTTTTTTGGATATCAAGAACGATAATTCTTCAATAAAACCCTTCATCCTTGCC
>CAXNCP010000093.1:0-3996 GCA_964200935.1 Chlamydiia bacterium
GGCGGTTGTGCTAACAGTATACGCAAGTGGATTGAGGGCCTCTGAAGTAGCCGGTTTGAGTATTTATGACATTTCAGAAAATACGCTCCGGGTTAAGGGAAAAGGGGGGAAAGAGCGGATCGTACCGATCGCAGGTCTTGCCCTTCAAGCGATAGATATCTATTTAAAAGATAGAGACGACCCATCTGCCTACCTATTCATCAAAAGAAAAAAACCACTTGGCCGTGACGGCATACTCAAAATGATCAAAAAAATCGCCTTAAAAAGCGGACTTGATAAAAACGTATACACCCATCTTTTAAGACATAGCTTTGCAACACACCTTCTTGAAGGGGGGGCAGACTTAAGGACAATTCAGGAACTTTTGGGTCATAGCGACATCAGGACAACAAATCGCTATACCCATCTGAACAAGGAAAAAATCAAACATTCATTCGATCAATTCCATCCCAAACCATAATCTATTCGCTTTTGACATCCAGAGATTTTTTGTAGCATTTTTATTCTTTAAATAAGAAATGCTACATGAAAATTTTATTTTTCCATCGTGGAGAGCAATAGGCTGTTGACTATTTCCGGGTTCGCCTTCCCTTTGGTCTTTTTCATCACCTGTCCCACAAGAGAGTTGAATGCCTTTTGTATCCCGTTTTTGTAATCAATTACAGAATTAGGGTTCTCATTTAAGACATCTTGTATGATTGACTCTAGCTCTTTTGTGTCGCTCATCGGTTTAAAATCTGGATTTTGATCATAGATTTCTTGCGGATGCTTTTTGGTCAAACACATAGCATCTTTGATCTCTTTAGCGATTTTTCCGGTAATTACCCCATTTTCAATCATCGAAACAAGATAGGCTACATTCTCAATCGGTATGTTTGATTGCATGAAATGGACTTTGTCCTCATTCAATCTCCCCACAAACTCTACTGTGAGCCAGTTGCATAAAGAAACCGGGTTTTTCACTAGATGGATCGCTTTTTCATAGGCGTTGCAAAGTTCTTTATCGGCAATGAGAACGCTTGCCGAGTAAGGGGTGAGCCCCAGTGTCTCGGTGTAGCGGATAAATCGTTTATGGGGGAGTTCAGGTAGATGCTTTTTTACCTCGTCCACAAAACTTTGAGTGATCACAAGAGGTGGAAGGTCAGGGTCGGGGAAATATCGGTAATCGGCCGCCGTCTCTTTTTTCCGCATCAAAACGGTCCGTTGCTCAACAGGGTCAAATCTGTAGGTGCTATTCGGCATCACCTCATGAAAAGGGACCCCTGGATTCTCCTCATAGAGGCGAATTTGGCGCCGAATCTCGTAGTCAAGAGCCGTTTGCATATTGGAAAAAGAGTTCATGTTCTTGATTTCCACTTTGGGTCTCAAACCCGTTTCCCCCTTTTTGCGCACCGAAATATTGACGTCGATCCTTAAAGAACCCTCTTCCATGTTACAATCGGACGCATCGATATATTCCATGATCGATTTGATCGTTTGTGCGTAGGCAACAGCCTCTTTAGGACTGCGCATACAAGGCATCGAAACGATTTCGATCAAAGGGACACCAGCACGATTCAAGTCGACACCCGCAAACGGCCCGAAATGTTTGAGCATACCGGCATCATCTTCTAGATGGGCACTCTCAACCTGAAATTCTTTTGAGATACCATCGACATCGGCCACAACGGTGCCACCCTCTAAAATCTTTTTAAAGGACTGGGTGATCTGGTAATTACGGGGGCTGTCGGGGTAGAAGTAGGATTTTCGGTCAAAGCGTGAATGTAGATGAATTTTTGCATCGATTGCAAGTCCTAAACGTACGGCTAGCTCTACCGCTTTCTTGTTGAGTAATGGCAAGGAGCCGGGCTGCGCTGTATCTGTAAAGCGGATATTTGTATTCGGTTCCGATCCAAACTGGTTAGGAGAGCGGGAAAATAATTTCGTCTTTGTCAACAGTTGAACGTGAATTTCTAACCCAATCACCGGTTCATAAGCTTCATAAGCTTCATAATGCATATTCGTCGCCTCTATTTATGGGTTAAAGAGCTGTTGAGTGCTTGTTCCAAAAGTCTTGAAACACGGTAAAGGTCCATTTCGTGGTGGTAGGGGGCGACAATCTGCAGCCCTAACGGGAGCCCATCGTCGGTCCCCATCGGTATGCTGATCGCCGGGTGTCCGGTCAAGTTAGCAAAAATGGTGTATATATCTTGAAGATACATCGTCAGAGGATCTTTGATACCACCGATTTTGAAGGCCCCGTTGGGGGCGGTGGGCATCATGATGAACCCCACATCTTTCAAAATCATTTCCACCTGCTGGCGCATCAATTGACGAACTCGTGCCGCTTGCATATAGTATTCATCGATTTTCCCTTGAGAAAGGACCATCGTCCCTAATAAGATGCGTTGCTTGACCTCATGTCCGATAAAAATGGAGCGGGATTGGTCATAGACCTCATCTAGTGATTTTGCCTCTGGATCCCGGTGAGAAAAGGTGATCCCATCAAAACGGGCCAGGTTGCTCGAGGCCTCAGCGGTCGCGAGCACATAATAGACCGAAACTGATTGCTTCAGTATAGAAAGGTCTACATCTTTGACGACAAATCCAAGATCTTTATAGTGCTCGATCGCTTTGTCAAAATGGCTTCGCACTTTTGGATCCAGATGTTCCAAAAATTCGTAGGGTACGCCGATGCTTTTATTAGCAGGGGCTTGATCTAAATCCTTTGTGTAGTCGACGTTTTTTAAACGAAGATTCGTCGGATCGTGCTTACAGGGGACGCTAATTGTCTTTAATAACCACGCGTTATCAAATACATTTCTTGAGAAGGGGCCGATCTGATCCAAAGAAGATCCGAAAGCGATCAACCCGTAGCGCGATACGCGCCCGTATGTCGGCTTCATCCCCACTAGACCTGTAAAGGAGGCCGGTTGCCGAATCGAACCACCGGTGTCACTCCCTAGAGACAATGGGGCAAAATGGGCAGCAACCGCAGCGGCAGAGCCACCTGAAGATCCACCTGGGGTATGCCCCAATTTGAGTGGATTTTGTGTCACCTTGAATGCAGAGTGTTCCGTAGAGGAGCCCATCGCAAACTCATCCATGTTGGTTTTACCGATCAGCAAAGCATCTGCCTCTTCAAGCGCTTCAACTACGGTCGCAGAAAAAGGGGCGCGGTAGTGCTCGAGAATCTTGGACGCGGCAGTAGTCTTTTCCCCCTTCATATGGATGTTATCTTTGATCGCAACAGGTACAGCAGCCATGGCCCCCATTGGCTCGTTATTTTTTAGCTTTTTATCTAAAAGAGCCGCTTTGGCTAGCGTTTTGTCCTCAAAGACCGATAAAAATGATTGGATCGTTGAATCGTGTGCTCTGATTTCTTCCAGGTGGGCTTTTGCGATCTCAACGGCAGACCATTGTTTATTAAGAAATCCGTCATGGAGCTCTTTGGCAGATTTTTTGGTAAGATTGGACATACATTACGCTCCTTTGATCACGGTGGGGACTCGGATGAAGCCCGAGATTTTATCCGGAGCGTTCTCCATCAACTCGGAACGGGTCATCAAAGGTTCTGCCTCATCTTCAAATAAAGGGCAGGTGAGTGTTTGTTGCACGGAAAAACAGGGTTCTACTCCGGTTGTATCTACCTGCTGCAGCTGATCGATGTGTCTCAAAATCTTCTCAAGATTTTCCTCCAAACGACGGATTTCGTCTGCTTTGAGGCTGATGCGAGAAAGCTTGGACAGCCTCTCGATGAATGCAGCATCGATGTGACTCATATGGAATGGACTCCGGTAGAATAAAATTTTTCGACATTTTAACAAAGTAGGCCCCCTTGTGTCAACCGAGGAGATCAAACAGTTAAAAAGGGGCTTATGTTGCTGTCAGAGTTGATGTTTTATAAATTTACTTTGTAATTCTTTGTAGATTTCTTGCTTGCCAAAAATTTCTATAAAATGAATAGTTGACCCTAAATGAAGTCTTTAAGCCTTAGGACATTGGTCCCGTTTTCAG